>JAEERZ010000042.1 GCA_016286075.1 Selenomonadaceae bacterium | reverse complement strand
GGGCTCTTTCGTCGCCTCCCGCTCCGCTTTCTTTTCCTTATAATAATCATAGCCGCCGTCGTAACGGGACAGTTTCCCGCCTTCCAACTCCAGCGTCACATTCGCCACGCGGTTCAGGAAATAGCGGTCGTGGGAAACGACGACGAATGTGCCCGGAAACGCCATCAGCGCCTCCTCGACGGCCTCCTTCGCCGGAATATCCAAATGGTTGGTCGGCTCGTCCAACACAAGGAAATTCGCGCCGGTCAGCATCAGCTTCAAAAACGCCAGCCGCGACTGCTCTCCGCCGGACAAGTCGCCGATCACGCGCTCCACTTCGTCGCCGCGGAACAAGAACGCGCCGAGATACCCGCGGGCCGTTTCCTCGTCCGTACCGAACTCATACTGGATTTCCTCCAGCACCGTGCGCTCTTTGTGCAGACCTTCATGCTGCTGGGAAAAATAACCGATCTTTACGCGGCTTCCTATCTTTACACTGCCCGCGGCAGGGGAAAGCTCCCCGACAATCATCCGCAGCAGCGTCGTCTTCCCCTCGCCGTTCGCCCCGACGATGGCCGCGCCGTCCCCGCGCCGCACTAAAAGCGACACATGAGAAAACACCGTATGGTCTCCGAAAACCGCCGACAGTTCCTCCGCCTCGACGACGCGCTCCGCGCATTCCCCCGGCGGGTGGAACGAGAAATAATTGAAACGCGCTTTTTCCGGCGGCAGCACGATGCGCTCCATGCGGTCCAGCTGGCTCTGGCGACCCCGGGCCTGTTTCGCCTTGATGCCCGCCTTATAGCGGCGGATATATTCCTCGGTTTCGCGGATTTTTTCCTGCTGCTTTTCGTAGGCCGATTCGAGCGCCGCCCGCCGCTCGTCCCGCACCTTCTGATAGTAACTGTAATTGCCTGCGTAGACCGTCGCCGTCTGATGCTCGAGCCCGATGATTTTCGTCGCCACCCGGTCGAGAAAGAACCGGTCGTGGGAAATCAGCAGCACGCCGCCGCGATACGAGCGCAAAAAATCCTCCAGCCATTCGATCATGCGAATGTCCAGATGGTTCGTAGGCTCGTCGAGAAACAAAAAATCCGGCTCCCGCAGAAGCGCTTTCGCAAGACAGACCCGCGTCTTCTGGCCTCCGGAAAGATGCGCGATACCGCCCGCGAGGTCCGCGTCCGTGAAACCGAGACCGAAGGCCACTCGACGAATCCGGCTCTCCACATCGTAGCCTTCCAAATGCTCGAATCGTTCGACGACGCGTCCGTACTCCGCGAGAGTTTCCTCGCTTGCGCCGCCGCGGCCGATTTCCTTCTCCATGGCCTTTTTCTTCTCGCCGAGGCGCAGGATATCCGAGAAAGCGTCCCGGAATTCCTCGTGCAGCGTCCCCGTACCGAGAGAAGCCTGCTGCTCCACGTAGCCAATCGTCTCCGAAGCTTCGAGACGAATCATCCCGCCGTCCGGCTCCTCCTCGCCCAGCAGGCAGCGCATCAGCGTGGTCTTGCCTGCGCCGTTGGCTCCGACGAGCCCAGCGCGTTCGCCCCTCGCCACGCGAAAGCTCACGTCGTGAAAAAGCTCCAACGTGCCGAAGGATTTCGAAAGGCCGCTGACCAGCAGCTCACGCATCGTTATAATCCTTTCCTATTTCCAAGACCGCCGTATCGTCGTCTCCCGTTCGGATAACGCAAGGAAACGGAAGATTACCGAAAAGGGGCTCCGTTCCCTTCGGAACGGTAAACGTAGTTTCCTGCAGATCCCTCGTGCGTCCGTTCCCCACGTCCTCATTGTCGATGACAAAGCCCCGATCGCGGAGCACGTCGGCGGACTTGGCGGCGGCGCCTTTGATGCCGCTGCAATTCAACACCTTCACCCGGATATTTTCAGGCTTGACCGCGCCATGCGACGCCCCGTTCGTCTCGCCGGAAACGACGCCCGGCGCGGCGACTCTCATCATTCCGTCGACGTCTGCCAAGCCCTGCGGCAGTTTCTCCGCGTACAACGCCGCGTCCCGATCCGCACGTTCCTTTATGGGCGGCGTCATCGCCGCGCCCATTTGCGACGCCAACAACCGACGAGCCTCTTTGATATCCGGCAGCCAATAGCTGGTCTCCTGCCACCATGCCGGCTTTCCCGGCAGCAGCGCGGACTCGACGCCGTTCCCCTTGATATCCGGGAGCAAGGCGGCGAAATGCGCCATATCTCCGATTTCCATATCCGTCTCGATGATCGAGCCGAGTTCGCGGACTATCTGCGACAGATGCGGGACGACCTCGGGGGACGTCACCCGCGCCAGCAAGGCTTTCATAAACTTTTGCTGCCGCGCGATACGCCCGATATCGCCTTCCTCGTCGCGAAAACGCACATACTCCATCGCCTGTTTCCCGTCCAAATGCTGTTCGCCGGGATACAGGTCGATGACGAGACCGCCGTCCTCGTCCCACGGGTCTTCGTAATACATCCGCTTCTCCACGTCGATGTCCACGCCGCCCACCGCGTCGATCATCTTCTCGAAGGCGCGAATGTTGACAATCACATAGCCGTCGATTTTCGCTCCCAAAAGCCGCTCCAAGACTTGCTGGGCATATTCCTGGCCGCCGTATGCATACGCATGATTGATCTTCTCGTAAGCGCCCTGCTCCATCTCCACACGCGTGTCCCGAGGGATAGACAATATGGAGGCGCGCTTCGCCTCCTCGTCCAGCGAGACGACGAACAGGGTATCGCTGCGCCCCGTATCGTCCGTGCGCGGATCGACGCCCATCACCATGATTTCCTTCGTATGGGGAGAAGCCAGCACATCGGGCGCGTCGACGCCTTTATCCTTTCCCCGGTGCGCTATCATCCACCACACGCCCGCAAATATGCCTACTGCCAACAGAGCTATGACAGCCAAAACAAGCAGCCTTTGTTTCCGTCTCCTCTGTCTGCGCTTCCTCCGCATCCGCGATTCCCTCTTTCCGATTGAACGTTATCATTAAATGTTATAAAAAGACAATTCGTTGTCGTTATCCAATAGAAATAAGTATAGCAAAAAAGGCCGCCCGTCGCAATGCAAAAGGCTCGCCGAAGCGAGCCTCCATGAAAAAAGCCGCCACATTCCGTGACGGCTGTTTATGCCAGCGATACCGAAGCGTTTTTTAAATTACTTCGCAAGCGCATCGACTTTCTTCGCAAGCCTCGATTTCTTGCGGGCCGCATTGTTCTTGTGATAGACATGGTTCGCGGCTGCCTGGTCGATCGTCTTATAGGCCGTATGAAGGAGGGTCTTCGCTTCATCCGCGTTGCCGGCGGCGACGGCGTCGAGCACCTTACGGGACGCTTTCTTCACGCGCGTCTTCTCGGCCACGTTCTTCGCATGACGCTTCGCATCGGTCTTAACACTTAAAATAGAAGATTTGATATTCGGCAAAACTTTCACCCCCCTTTCCTTTTTTGTTACCGATGTATTGTATCACGTGAATTTTGAAAATGCAACTTTTATTTTTATTGCCCGCCCGCGGACGCGATGATATAATTATGAAGCCGATTTTCATAGGAAGGAAGATTTCATGCAAACGACACATATCCGCAATTTTTCCATCATCGCGCATATCGACCATGGAAAATCCACGCTGGCCGACCGCCTGATCGAACGGACCGGCGTACTCACCGAGCGCGAAATGAAGGAGCAGGTGCTCGACTCGATGGAGCTGGAGCGCGAACGCGGCATCACGATCAAGGCGCAGACGGTGCGCCTGACCTATAAAGCGAAAGACGGCGAGACCTACGAGCTGAACCTGATCGACACGCCGGGCCACGTCGATTTCACCTACGAAGTATCGCGGAGCCTCGCAGCCTGCGAGGGCGCGCTGCTCGTCGTGGACGCGACGCAGGGCGTGGAAGCGCAGACGCTGGCCAACGTCTATATGGCGCTTGAACATGATTTGGAGATCATTCCCGTCATCAACAAGATCGATCTTCCCAGCGCCGATCCGGAAAAAGTGAAAAAGGAAATCGAGGAGGCCATCGGCCTCGACGCGTCGAACGCCGTGCTGACGTCGGCGAAGACCGGCCTCGGCGTCGATGATATATTGGAAGCGATCGTCAAGCTAATCCCGCCGCCCTCCGGCGACGAGAAGAAACCGCTCCGCGCGCTGATCTTCGACTCCTATTTCGATTCGTACAAGGGCGTCATCGCCCATATCCGTCTGATGGACGGCCTGATCAAAAAGGGCATGGAACTTCAGATGATGGCGACCGGTAAAGTCTTCGAAGTCACGGACGTGGGCTGCTTCCAACCGATGCCCGTAGAGGTGCCGCAGCTCGCGGCCGGCGACGTGGGCTTCATCGCGGGCAGCCTGAAAAACGTCCGGGACGTGCGCGTCGGCGACACCGTTACGGCGACGGAAAATCCTGCGCCGGAACCGCTGCCCGGTTACCGCGGCGTAACGCCGATGGTTTACTGCGGCCTGTACCCGGTAGACAGCGCCGACTACGACAATCTGAAAGACGCGCTGGAAAAACTGCAGCTGAACGACGCGGCTCTCGTCTTTGAGCCGGAAACCTCCGTCGCTCTCGGCTTCGGTTACCGCTGCGGCTTCCTCGGGCTTCTCCACATGGACGTGATACAGGAACGCCTGGAGCGCGAGTATCATTTGGAGCTGATCACCACCGCCCCCAGCGTCATTTACCATGTGCATACGACGGCGGGCGAAATGATTGCCGTGGACAATCCGGCGAAGCTGCCGCCGCCGCAGAACATCGACTTCATCGAAGAGCCGTTCGTCAAGGCGACGGTCATCGTACCGAACGATTACGTCGGCGCGGTCATGCAAGTCTCCCAGGACAAGCGCGGCGAATACAAGAGCATGGATTACCTTGACACAAACCGCGTCATGCTGATCTACCATATCCCGCTCAGCGAGATCATTTACGACTATTTCGACCAGCTGAAATCAACGACGCGGGGCTACGCGTCGCTCGATTATGAACTGGCCGATTACCAGCCGTCGAAGCTGGTGAAGCTGGATATCCTGCTGAACGGAGAGCCGGTGGACGCGCTTTCCACCATCGTATTCTCCGAGCAGGCCGCGTATCGGGGGCGGCTACTCGCGCAAAAGCTCCGGGAACTGATCCCGAAGCAGATGTTCGAGATCCCCATCCAGGCTGCGGTCGGCTCGAAGATCGTCGCCCGCGAGAACGTACGCGCGTATCGGAAGGACGTGCTCGCGAAATGCTACGGCGGCGACATCACGAGAAAGCGCAAGCTGCTGGAAAAACAAAAGGAAGGCAAGAAACGCATGAAGGCCGTCGGCAGCGTCGAGGTGCCGCAGGAAGCTTTCATGGCAGTCTTGAAAATACACTGATGGACTACGGCGTTTACATCCATATCCCGTTCTGCCGTCAAAAATGCTCATACTGCGATTTTCCTTCCGTCGCGGGGCATGAGGCAGACATGGAAGCCTATACCGACGCGCTCTGCAAAGAACTTGCGGCAAAGGGAGAAGAGCTATCGGCGCGCGGCAAAGCGTCGACAATCTACATCGGCGGCGGCACGCCCACCGCGCTGCCTGTCCCGATGCTGGCCCGCATCATCCAAACGGCGCAGGCGGTCATCCCGACGACGGAGAATCTCGAATTTACTGTCGAAGCGAATCCCGGCACCGTCACCCTCGAAACGATGACCATGCTCTCGACCCTCGGCGTGAACCGGGTCAGCATTGGCGCGCAGGTTTTCGACGACGCGATCCTGAAACGTATCGGGCGAATCCATACCTCGCAGGACATTCGCGACGCGGTGCGCTGGGCGCGGGCCGCGCTGATCGTGGACGTCAGCGTCGATCTGATGTACGGCCTGCCGGGGCAGACCATGGATATTTTGAAATGGAGCGTCGGCTCGTCCATGGACCTCGCCGTCACGCATATCTCCGTCTACGGCCTGACCGTCGAAGACGGCACGCCCTTCGCGCGGGAAAAAGCCGCCGGAACGCTCGATCTTCCCTCCGACGAAGCGGAAGAAGAAATGTACGACTATCTCTCGGAAACGCTGCCGAAATTCGGATTCCGCCGCTATGAGATTTCCAACTACGCGCGGCACGATTTCCTCTGCCGCCACAATCTCGGCTATTGGCAGGACCGCCCCTACTTCGGCTTCGGCGCGGCGGCGCACTCGTACCACGACGGAAAGCGCACTGCGAACACGAAAGACGTCGGCGAATTTATCAAAGCCGTCGAAAGCGGCAAGTCCCCGGCGCATACCGAAGAAACCGTCACGAGAGAAAAACACATCGAGGAATTCTGCTTCCTCGCGCTCCGCACGGCGGAAGGGATCGACCGCGAGAAATTCTCCCGCGCCTTCGGCTGCGAGACGGAAAACCTCTATCAAAAAGCCATTGGCGACTTGAAGGCAAAAAAATATCTGGAGGAAACGCCCACGCATTTCCGCCTGACGCCCCTCGGCATGAAATTCGGCAACCAAGCGTTTTCGGCTTTCCTATTATAATTGGACATAAAAATTTCACCCGGCACAATTTTGTGTCGGGTGGTTTTTTAGGAAACAACGAATAAGTCAAGTCGTAGCCCTGTCGCGGGATTTTTTCGCCAGGCAAGGAAGAGGACGTGAAGGCGTAGCATCGCTACGTCGAACGGCATCTGACGCGGCATGGCGGAAAAAGACCCGGCAGGGGCAGACGGGACTTGTTCGGTGTTTCCTTTACATCCATATTATTTTTTCAATACGCCGCGCAATATCTCCTGCGCGATCGTGTGGCAGTCGTCCACGTATTTCTCGCCGATCTTCTGGATCATCATATAGCCTGTGGCAGCGGCGGCCGCCTGTCCGACGAAGGGAATGTACTTCGAGATTTCCTTGCCCGCGAACTGGCCCGCGAGCTTCTGCACCATCATCACGACGCCTTCCTGCGTCGCGTACGCGAAAACCCTCTGCCCGATTGGCGCGAGGACCTTGTACTTTTCCAATGTCTGCGCCAAATCGTCCGTAATGCCGAAGATACGCCGTATCTCCGACAGAAGCTTGTAAAACATCCCCACGTCCAGCGTCACGTCCAGACCCGGCACGGGGTTCACCGCGTTCGCCGCGCCGAGCCAAGCGTAAGTGTTCACCGCCTTCATCGAATGCTGCTTCTTGTACGCCAAATCCTCCATCGAAGTCGCCTGGAACTCCGCGCGAAGCTTCGACGCTTTCACGCCCAGCACATCCGCCGCGAAAATCGCCTGCTTCAGCTCCTCGATGCCCTCACCCGTCCGGCAGCTTACGAACTGCACCGCCGCCTCCGGCTCTCCGAGCTTGTCGCGCACGTCCCGTGCGATTTCTTCCATCAGCTCGTCCTTCGGCTTCTCCTCGTCCCAAATCTGGTCTTTCTTGTTCCGCACGATGAAAAACGGATGCTCGCGCTCGTCGCGCCACTGCTTCAGATAGTTAAACAGAATCGCGTCGGAATCGTGGAGCTTTCCCTCGAACACGAAAAGATAGAGGTCGTACTGCTCCGGATGAAATTCATCCACCCAACGCTCCACGGGAAAACGAGCCGTCCCATAACCCGGCAGGTCGTGGATGCGGAGCGTGCCGAAGGCCGCCTCCTGCATGTCCACCGTCGTATCCGTATGCACGCCCGTTTCAAACAGTTTCCGACCGATCAGTTTATTGATAAGGCTGGATTTTCCCGCGCCCGGCTGTCCCACCAGCGCGATATGGACCTCTTCCTCCAGCTCCCGCTTCTTCTCTTCCCATTTCGCCTGCATTTCCTCTTCCAAGTTCATGCTGTTCCCTCCCTGTCGATTCCTCTTCTCCATATTAGCGGGTATGTGAAAAAAATGCAAGGCAAACCGGCGGCCAGTTCCTCATATTAGTTGACACAGTTTCACCGTCTGAGTATGATAAAAGTAATCATATACTTAGGAGAATTCATTTATGGCCACCACAAGAAAGAAACCGGAAGAAGTCGGGCTTTCCCGCTACCTCTCCCCCGTCGCCGTCTGGGCGCTGTCCTTCGGCTGCGCCGTCGGCTGGGGTTCCTTCGTCATGCCGGGCACCACGTTCCTTCCTATCGCCGGGCCGATGGGCACCGTGCTCGGCTTGGCCTTCGGCGCCGTCGTCATGCTCGTCATCGGCATGAATTACCATTATATGATGAACCGTTACCCCGATGCGGGCGGCACTTACGCTTACGCGAAACGGGTGCTCGGCTTCGACCACGGCTTTCTGAGCGCGTGGTTTTTGATGCTGGTCTACATCGCGATTATCTGGGCAAACGCCACCGCACTGCCGATCATCTGCCGGAAGCTCTTGGGCGGCGTATTCCAATTCGGCTTCCACTATCAGATTGCGGCCTTCGACGTCTATTTCGGCGAAGCGCTGCTGTCCCTCGTTTCGATTCTGATCTTCGGCCTCGTATGCGCCCGCGGCGGCAAGTTCGCCGTCGGCGTGCAGACCGTCATGGCCTTCGTGCTGTTTTTCGGCGTCACTATCGTTTTCGGCGCGGCGTTTGCCGCCAAAGGCGGGGAAATTTTCACCGTCGCGCCGCCTTTCGCGTCGGGCGAGTTCCCGCTGAAAGAAGTCGTCGCCGTCGCTGTCCTCGCACCCTGGGCTTTTTCAGGCTTCGAGTCCATTTCCAACGCCGCCGAGGAATTCCGCTTCCCGCCGCAAAAAGCCTTCGCCATCTTGGCCGCGTCGGTGGTTCCCAGCGCGCTCATGTATATCTTTCTCGCGCTTCTGGCCGTTTCCGTTTTGCCCGGCGGCTATGCCACTTGGGACACTTATATCAGAAACCTGCCGAACATATCGGGGATTCCGGGACTTCCCACCTTTCACGCGGCAAACGCGCTGATGGGACAAACGGGATTTTACATTCTCACCGCCGCCGTTATCGGAGGCGTCGTTACTGGCCTCGTCGGAAACTACATCGGCGCCAGCCGCTTGATCTATGCGATGGCGCGCGACAGCGTGCTCCCGGACTGGTTCGGTCGATTGAACGGCTCGCATACGCCGTCGAACGCCGTCCTCTTCGTCCTGCTGCTGTCGCTGCCGATTCCTTTCTTCGGCCGCACTGCGATCAGCTGGATTATCGACGTCGCCACCATCGGCGCGACGATTGCCTACGCCTACACCTCCATCATCGCGTTCATGTCCGCCCGAGAGGAAAAAAATCGCCTCGTGGAGATTACCGGCGTCGTCGGCGCCGCCGTTTCCATCCTGTTCTTCGCCTATTTCATGGTGCCGAATTTCTGGACGATCAGCGCCATGTCCACCGAGTCATACCTGATTCTGATTGTCTGGAGCCTTTTAGGCTTCATGTTCTTCCGTTTCGTCTTCCATCTGGACACCCGGCGGCGCTTCGGCAAATCCATCGTCGTTTGGATCGTGCTGCTCTTCCTGATTTTCTTCACTTCGACCATGTGGCTGCGGCAAGCGACCCACGACACGACGAAAACCGTCCTTGGCAATCTCGACAGTTACTATGCGGAGGAACTGCGCGAGCACGGCGTCGCTTACGACGTGACGGACGTAGCCGACGCCGATTACTATCTGCAAAAGCAGATGGAAATCGTCAATCTCTCGCTGACGAACCACAACCTCTTGCAAATGTTCCTGATTACCGTCGCCCTTTTCATCATGTTCAGCGTCTACTCGTCGATGATGCGGCGCGAGAAACATCTGGAAATCCTAAAAATCGCGGCGGAGGAAAGCAACAAGGCCAAGAGCACCTTCTTCTTCAACATGAGCCACGATATCCGCACGCCGATGAACGCCATCCTCGGCTACACGGCTCTCGCCCAAAAGGAAAAAGACCTTCCGCCCCTGATTGCCGATTACCTTGGAAAAATCGAGGCTTCCGGTGACCATCTGCTCTCGCTGATCAATGACATCCTTGAAATGAGCCGCATCGAAAGCGGGAAAATGGAGCTGGATATCGCGAAAGGCAACCTTGAAAAACTAATGAACGACGTCCGCAACCTGTTCGCGACGCAAATGCTGGAGAAAAGCCTCTCCTACACCGTAAAGACGGAACGTCTGACGCACAAGACGGTGCTCTGCGACGCCAATCGGCTAAACCGCGTGCTGCTGAACCTGATCAGCAACGCTTACAAATTCACGCCGGAGGGCGGCAGCATCACGGTCACGCTGACGGAAACGGGCGCGACGGAGACCGAGGGCAGCTACGAGCTGCGCGTCAAAGACACCGGCATGGGCATGAGCCAAGACTTCGCCGACCGGGTCTTCGACGCCTACGAGCGCGAGCGCACCGCCAGCGGCATCCAGGGCACGGGGCTGGGCATGGCCATCACGAAGCACATCGTGGACCTCATGCACGGCGTCATCGAAGTGGACACCGAAAAAGGCAAGGGCACGGAATTCATCGTGCGCGCCAGCTTCCCCTTGACGGAAGACGAGCCGGAGGAACCGGCGGAAACGAAGGTCCCAGAAAACGCCGAGCCCTCGATGGATTTCACCGGCGTCCGGCTGCTCCTGGTCGACGACCTCGACGTGAACCGCGAAATGGCCAAGATGATTCTCGGCGGCTCCGGCTTCATCGTCGAGACCGCCGAAAATGGAAAAATCGCTCTCGATATGGTGGCGGCCTCTTCCCCCGGCTACTATCGGCTGATCCTGATGGACGTGCAAATGCCGGTGATGAACGGCTACGAAGCGACGGAAGCGATTCGCGCGCTGCCCGACCCGGCTCTCGCTTCGATTCCCATCATCGCAATGACCGCCAACGCCTTCGCTGAGGACGTCCAAAACGCCAAGGCCGCGGGCATGGATGACCATATCGCCAAGCCCCTCAACATCCCCGAGATGATGAGTACATTGGAGCGTATCCTCAAGAAATCTTGAGAATCGATAAAGGAAGTTTTAGAAAGGAGCCCTGTTATGAATATCCGACCAAAAACCGCCGTCCTTCTCCTGCTGCTCTTCGCCCTGCTGATACAGGGATGCGGCGGCCCCGGCTATAAGCACATCAGCATGGACGAAGCCGCGAAAATGATGGAATCGGACAAAAACGTCGTCATCGTCGACGTACGGACGCAGGAGGAATACGACAGGAAGCACGTCCTCGGCGCCATCTGCGTCCCCATTGAAGATATCCGCGCGGACAAACTCGACAAGCTGCCCGACAAGAACAAGAAGCTGCTGTTATACTGCTGGACGGGACGGCGCTCAGCGGACGCCTCCGCACTCCTTGCCAAGCAAGGCTACAAGAACGTCTACGACTTCGGCGGCCTCGTGGATTGGACTGGCAAAGTCGAAGGCACGGAAGTGACAAAGAAATAAACCGACCAAGATACGACAAAATGCCCTCGACTCGAATATGAGCAGAGGGCATTTCTTATTTCTATTCCCCGCCGTGTAAAACATACAGCAGCTTGTAAAGCGTTTTGTAGAGCGTCTCCGCTTCTTCCTTTGTCAGCGGCGATTTTTCCGCCATACAGCGCGGCACGTTTTCCGCTTTTTTCCTGAGCGCTTCCCCTTCCGCCGTCAGGCTGACAACCACGCAGCGCTCGTCCTCCGGACAGCGCTCGCGGATGATGCAGCCCTTCGCTTCCAACTTTTTCAAGAGCGGCGTCAGCGTACCGGAGTCGAGATAGAGGCACTCGCCCAGCTCCCGCACGTTTTTCCGCTTTTCCTCCCAAAGCACCATCATCACGAGATACTGGGTGTAGGTGAGGTTCAGCGCGGACAACGGCTCGTGGTAGGCCTTGATGATTTCCCGCGCGCA
>JAEERZ010000041.1 GCA_016286075.1 Selenomonadaceae bacterium | reverse complement strand
CGCTTGTCCGGCGTGCAGCGGCATCGGCAGCCAGATGGAGTTCGACGAGGAGCTTGTCATGCCGGATTCCTCGCTTTCCGTCGCGCAGGGCGTGTTCGCGCCGCTGTCGAAGAATCTCAACTCCTATTCGATGTGCCAGATG
The DNA here is from genome assembly GCA_016286075.1 of Selenomonadaceae bacterium. Lineage (GTDB taxonomy): Bacteria > Bacillota > Negativicutes > Selenomonadales > Selenomonadaceae > RUG12372. The sequence goes on along the minus strand of JAEERZ010000041.1, from coordinate 11,567 downwards.
GACGGCGTCCTCCGAAAATACGGCTATACGGTGGACACGCCTTTTACCAAGCTGAAAAAGAAGGTGCGGGACATCTTGCTTTACGGCTCGGGCGAGGAGTGCTTTGAGTACGGCTATGAGAATATGTACGGCGAGTACAAGGAATATTACAATCCCTTTGAGGGCGTCATGCCTTTGCTTTCCCGTCGCTATCGCGAGGCGGAGTCCGACGAGATGCGCGAGAGCTATGAGAATTATATGACGGTCACGCCATGTCCGGTCTGCCATGGAGCGCGGCTGAAGCCGGAAACATTGGCTGTAACGGTTGGAGGAAAAAGTATCCACGAGGCGACGCAGCTCACGATTCGGGATGCGGACGCGTTTTTTTCGTCTCTCGATTTGACGGCACGCGAACAGAAAATCGCGGCGCAGATTTTAAAAGAGATTCACGCAAGGCTTGGCTTCCTCGTACATGTCGGACTGGATTATCTGACGCTTTCTCGGGCCGCCGGTACGTTGTCCGGCGGCGAGGCCCAGCGAATTCGTCTTGCGACGCAGATCGGCTCCGGTCTCGTCGGCGTTCTCTATATTCTTGACGAGCCGAGCATCGGGCTTCATCAGAGGGACAATGACCGTCTGCTGGAAGCATTGAAGAGACTCCGCGACCTCGGCAACACGCTGATTGTCGTCGAGCACGACGAGGATACGATGTACGCGGCGGACCAGATTATCGACATCGGGCCCGGCGCAGGAGAGCACGGCGGCGAGATTGTCGCACAGGGGACGGCGGAAGACGTCAAGCGCGTGGAAGCTTCCGTGACCGGCCAATATCTCAGCCGTAAGCGATTCATTCCGTTGCCGAAGAAGCGGCGTGCGGGCAGCGGGAATTTCCTTGAAATCGTCGGCGCTGCGGAAAACAATCTGAAAAATCTCACCGTGAGATTTCCTCTCGGCACGTTCATCCTCGTCACGGGCGTTTCCGGTTCTGGCAAGAGCACGCTCGTCAACGAGATTTTATATAAGGGGATTGCCGCGCGTCTTTACCGCGCAAAAGGGAAACCGGGACGGCACAAGGTCATTCACGGCCTCGAGAATATCGACAAGATTGTCAATATCGACCAGTCGCCGATCGGTCGTACGCCTCGTTCGAATCCCGCGACCTATACGGGCGTGTTTGATTCGATTCGTCAGCTTTTCAGCGGGACGCCCGAGGCGAAAATCCGAGGATACAAAGCAGGACGGTTCAGCTTCAATGTGAAAGGCGGTCGCTGCGAGGCTTGTCGCGGCGACGGTATCATCAAGATCGAGATGCATTTCCTGCCGGACGTCTATGTTCCATGTGAAGTATGCAAGGGCGCGCGTTACAACAGAGAGACGCTGGAGGTCACATACAAAGGAAAAACGATTTCCGACGTGCTGAACATGACCATCGACGAGGCGGTGGAATTTTTTGCCAACGTGCCGTCGATAGCCAGGAAAATGAAGGTAATCCAAGACGTGGGGCTTGGTTATGTGCGGCTCGGGCAGCCCGCCACGACGCTTTCCGGCGGCGAGGCGCAGCGAGTGAAGCTCGCCACGGAGCTTTCCCGCCGTTCCACAGGCAGGACGCTCTACATCCTCGATGAACCGACCACGGGACTTCACACGGCGGACATCGAAAAACTGCTTGTTATCTTGCAAAGGCTCGTGGACGGCGGCGACACAGTCATCGTCATCGAGCATAATCTCGACGTGATCAAGTCGGCGGACTACATCATCGACCTCGGTCCCGAGGGCGGCGACAAGGGCGGCACGATAGTAGCGCAGGGTACGCCGGAAGAAATCGTGAAAGTAAAGAAGTCTTATACGGGGAAATATTTGAAACCGGTACTGAAGGAAAAGCATTGATTATCGAGGAGGGGAGAAACGTGTCGAATATCGAGGAAAAACTTGCGCTTCTTCCCGATTCTCCCGGCGTCTATATCATGAAGAATGCCCAAGGGAAAATCATTTACGTCGGCAAGGCGGTAGTGCTGAAGAATCGTGTGCGTCAGTATTTCCAAAATACCAAAAGCCATTCGCCGAAGGTGCGCGTGATGGTGTCCCATATTGCAGACTTCGAGACCATCATGACGTCAACAGAGGTTGAGGCGCTGATTCTTGAGTGCAACCTGATCAAGAAGCATCGCCCGCGTTACAATATCAGCCTGAAGGATGACAAGACGTATCCTTATGTAAAGGTGACGTTGGCGGACGACTTTCCTCGGGTGATGTTGACGCGGCGTATCTTGAAGGACGGCGCGCGTTATTTCGGCCCCTATACGAACGTTGGCGCTGTGCATGAAAGTATGAAGCTGCTGCGGCGGCTGTTTCCGATGCGGACTTGTAAGCATATGGACGTGGACAGACCGTGCCTCGAATATCACATTAAGCGCTGCCTCGCGCCCTGCGTCGGCCTTGCGGATGCGGACGAGTATCGGGATATGGTGCGCTCTGTTTGCCTGTTCTTAGAAGGTAGGACGGATGAGGTTGAAAAAGAATTGGATACGCGCATGGAAGCAGCGGCGGAAAATCTGCAGTTCGAGCTTGCAGCGCGTCTTCGCGATCAGCTCAAGGCCGTGCGCCGCGTCGCGGAAAAGCAGAATATCGTGACAGGGTACGGCGACCAAGACGCGGTCGGCATGGCACGGTCCGGGCTTGGCGTCTGCGTTCAGATGTTTCTTGTGCGTGCGGGAAAGATGGTCGGACGCGAACATTTCCATTTGTCGGGCAGCGAGGCGGAGAGCGATGAAGCGCTTCTGTCTGCGTTTTTGAAACAGTATTATTATCGGGCGGCGTTTATCCCGAAAGAAATTTTGTTGCCGTGCCCTATTGCGGAGCAAGCGGTTATCGAGGAATGGCTGACGGCACAGAAGGGATCGAAGGTTTCGCTTTTGTTGCCTCAGCGCGGGCAGAAGCATGAGATCGTGCAGATGGCAGAGAGAAATGCGGAAAAGTACCTTTCGGACGAAGCGGCGCGCATTCAGACGGCGACGGCGCAGACCGAAGGCGCGGTGGAGGAATTGGGACGAGTTCTCGGACTCGAGAAAAAACCGTGGCGAATGGAATGCTTCGACATCTCGCATATCCAAGGAGCGGAGACTGTCGCATCCATGGTTGTGTTTGAAGGCGGGGCGCCTAAAAAGTCGGATTATCGTCGCTTCAAGATCAAAAGTGCGGAAGGAAAGCCGGATGATTTCCTGTCCATGCGAGAGGTTACTACGCGGCGGTACGGCAAGCCGGATGCGGAAGATATGCCGGACCTGATCGTTATCGACGGCGGCCTCGGGCAGCTCAGCTCGGCGCTTTCGATTATTCGAGGCGCAGGACATACGATGCCCGTGATCGGATTGGCCAAGCAATTTGAATTGATTTTTGTCGAAGGAACGAGCGAGCCCGTCGAACTGCCGCGCAACAGTCAAGCTCTTTATTTGATGCAGCGTATCCGAGACGAGGCCCATCGCTTTGCGATTACCTATCATCGGAAGCTCAGGGGAAAACGCAATCTCGTCTCGGTGCTCGACCATGTGGAGGGAATCGGTCCGACGCGCAGGAAAGCGCTTTGGGGGCATTTTGGCACGCTGGATAAAATCAAGGCGGCGACGGTTGAGGAACTGGCCGCCGTAAAAGGCATGAACCGCTCGGCGGCGCAGGCGGTCTTCAATTTCTTCGCGGTGCAAAAGAACAGAGATTAAATAATCCTCGCGGTATTTTCGTGAAACAAAAAAGACGGCTGATAAAAGCCGTCAAAATAGGTCGGAATGTGTCCCTGTGCGTGAAGCTGTGAGAATCAATAGGCCTTTGTCTATCGCATAAATGAGCAGCCAGTCAGGTTCAACGTGGCATTCACGAAATCCGATGTAATCCCCTGTCAAAGCGTGGTCATGATGTTTTGCCGGAAGAAGCTCCTCACGTTGAAGCGATTGAAGGACATCGTCCAGCTTGGATAAATCATAACCACGCTTTCGGATGCGTTTTAAATCCTTACGAAATTGCGCAGTAGTCACTAAATCAAGCATCTGCATCCTCTGCGTCCATGTCCGCTAAAATGCCGGAGAGAGAGCTGTATCGCTTGGTTGAAACTTTCCCAGCTATGATGTCTCTGGCTTCCTGCATGGCCATCAAAGTTTCACGATTGTATCGCGGTTGCTTTGGCTGAAACGGAAAGCCTCCCTCCATAATAGAGGCATGAAGAAAGACATTGATGGCATCGGTAACTGAAATGCCAAGATTGGAAAAAACCGCATCGGCTTGTGCTTTGACGTCGGGTTCGATACGAAGATTGATGTTGGCTGTTTTTGGCATGCGAATCCCTCCTTACGAGTATTGTAACGCAAAAGTGAAACAAATGCAACACTTAAGGCGGGGGCTAAAATTATAGCCCTTGCGGGAGTGAGAGCGCGCTCCCCTTCACGCGAAAAAACAAAAATTCAAATTGAATTTCTTTGAAAAAGGGAGGCGAAGGGGGAGCAAAGCTAAAAGAAAAAGGATTTCAGGCAACAGGAAAGCGCATATTGAGCCATGCTTTGATAAATGATATAATATTTCAGTAAGCAATACATCAAAGGAGGCCATCATCATGAAAAAATGGGTTTGCGGCGTATGCGGATGGATTTATGACGAGGCGGCGGGGGATCCTGATTACGATCTTGCTCCGGGCGTGGCGTTCAAGGATTTGCCGGATGATTTTGTTTGCCCGCTTTGCGGCGTCGGCAAGGAATCCTTTGAAGAAATGAAAGAATGACTCAAAAATTGGCGAGGAGTGAAGCTATAATGAAGGTTACTGTGGTCGGTGCGGGCAATGTAGGCGCTACGGTTGCGAATGTCATTGCGATGAAGAATTTTGCCAGCGAGGTCGTCCTGCTCGATATCAAAGAGGGGATTGCCGAAGGCAAGGCGATGGACATGATGCAGTCGGCGCCGATGTTGGGAATTGATACGACGATTACGGGCGTGACGAACGATTACGCGGCGACGTTCGGCTCGAAAGTCATCGTTGTGACGTCGGGTATTCCGAGAAAGCCGGGAATGTCCCGCGAGGATTTGATCGATACGAACGCGAAAATCGTCAAAGGCGTGGTCGATCAGGCGTTGGCGTATTCGCCGGACGCAATCATCATCATCATTTCGAACCCGATGGATGCGATGACATACTTGACGTTGAAGGATACGCGTCTGCCGCGCAATCGCGTGATCGGTCTCGGCGGCCTCTTGGACAGCAGCCGGTTCAAGTATTATATTGCGAAGGCGCTTCGCCAGGCAGGGATTCCCGCTTCGCTGACCGACGTGGACGGCATGGTCATCGGCGGTCACAACGACAAGACCATGGTGCCGCTTGTCAGCTACGCGGCGTATCGCGGCATTCCAATCACGAAGCTGTTGCCGATGGCGGTTATTGAGGAAGTCGTGGCGGAAACGAAGACGGGCGGCGCGACGTTGACGAAGCTGATTGGGACGTCGGCCTGGTATGCGCCGGGCGCGGCAGTCGCTACGTTGGTCGGATCGATTGTTACCGACGCGCGCAAACTGATTCCCTGCTGCGTTTATCTTGACGGAGAATATGGAGAGCACGATCTCTGCATCGGCGTTCCGGTTATTCTTGGTGCGAAAGGTGTGGAGCGTATCATTGACGTTGCACTGGACGGCGCCGAGAAAGAAGCTTTTGCAGCGAGCGTCGTGGCTGCGCGTGAGACGAACGCGCTTTTGGAGACTGCGTTGTCGTAAAGACTTCATGAATGATTCTATTTGACCGTATTTCTCATTTCCCCTTAAGTTTTTTCCCATTTTTTACGATATATAGAGTAGGAAATGGTTGCGGAAGGAGGAAGCGATCATGAAAGGACGTGTAGAGAGAATTTCGCCGGTGCAGGGCGTGGCATTTGATGTTGCGCGTTCATTTGAAGATCGCCGCGGATTTGCCGATCACAATGGCGGGCAATCATTTCGTCAAATGCTGGACAAGGAGATGCAGGCAAGGAGGAAGCCGTTGACGTCTGCCAAGACAGACGAAACCGGTCCTTCCGAAGCATATGTGGTAAACGTGACGCGCGCGACGCAATCGCTTTTCTATAAGGACAGGTCTGTTTTGGAAGGGATTGGAAATTTGCTTCATGAATAAGGATCGGGAATATATGGCGATAGCTTTGGACGAAGCGCGTTTGGCTATGGAATCCGGCGAAGTGCCGGTCGGCGCCGTCCTCATCGACGATGAGGGCGGCGTTGTCGTCCGCGCGCATAATATGTGCGAAGCTGAACGGGATGCAACCGCGCATGCGGAAATCCTTGCTATACGTGAAGCGGGACGGAAGCTTTCGCGTTGGCGTCTGACCGGCTGCACGCTGTATGTGACGCTGGAGCCGTGCCCGATGTGTGCAGGGGCGATCATGTCGGCGCGCATTTCACGCCTCGTGTATGGTGCGACGGATGCGAGAGCAGGCGCTGTGGAATCGATTTTTAATATCCCCGGTCACCCGTCGCTTGCGCCTTCGCCGATCATTACTGCCGGCGTGATGGAGGACGAATGCAAAGCGCTCCTGCAAAGCTTTTTTGCCGCTCGAAGATAAATTTCTTTTGCGTTGCGGATGCGTCTCGGCTATGTTATGATAATATCAAGAAAGAATCTACGAAGGGGGTCATCTGTATGGGAATGAATGGAATCAACGGGATTGGCGGCACGGGCGCAACCTACGGTTATGACCGTTTCAAGGATGAGCCTTTGTATCCGGGCATACCGGAGGAAGATTGGGAAAAGCTTTCGGGCGTTGAAGGGGAAGACGAAGAAGAAAAATTTGAGCCTGACAAGAAACCGGGAAAGAAATCCTCCCCGGCCGAGTGCGAAACCTGCAAGAACAGGAAGTACCAAGACGGCTCGAACGAGATGGTCTCCTTCAAAGCGGCCGGACATATCGCTCCGAGCAACGCGGCGATGGTCGTCATGGGACACGAGCAGGAGCATGTGTCGAATGCCTATCGAAAGGCGGCACTTGGCGGCGGTGAAGTCGAGCGCGCTTCCGTACGGCTCAAGACCGATATTTGCCCCGAGTGCGGTCGCACCTATATTTCCGGTGGCGAGACCACTACGCAAATCAGATATTATAATGAAGGAAATCCTTACCAGAAAGATATGAAGGAATCAGACGCCGTCAATAAGTATCGCGGGGCGAATGTGGACTTGGATCAATGACGAGAGAAAAAGGCATGTTGATTTTGGCGTCCGCGTCGCCGAGACGGCAAGAGCTTTTGCAGCAAATCGGCTGCGATTTTCGCGTATTTGTCAGCTATGCGGAGGAGCTTTCGGAGAGCGGCGTGTCGCCCGAGAAGATGGCGACGGAGAACGCACGCAGGAAAGCAGAGGATGTGGCTTCGCGCGATACGACAGGCTTGCCGGTGCTTGGCGCGGATACGGTTGTGGCTGTGGACGCAACGATCTTGGGAAAACCGAAAGACGAAGAAGACGCAGCGCGCATGCTGCGTCTTTTGTCAGGTCGGAGGCATTTTGTCTATACCGGCGTAGCGCTTGTCTATCATGGAGCAACTTATACGAGCGTGGTTCAGACGGCGGTATGGATGGATAAAATGTCCGACGAGGAAATCTCAGCGTATATCGCAACGGGCGAACCGATGGACAAGGCGGGCGCTTATGCGGTACAGGGAATAGCCGCGAAGTTTATTCCGAAAATCGAAGGTTCGTTTTCTAATGTTGTCGGTTTGCCGTTGCATGAGGTCAAAAATTTGGCGCGAAAGGCGGGCATTCTTCTGTGAATGTCATGGTGCGGGATCTTCCAAAGGAAGTCAGGCCGCGGGAAAAATTGCTGCAGTATGGAGCGTCGGCGCTCAGCGATATAGAATTATTGGCGATCCTGCTGCGAACGGGTACAACGTCGAAATCCGTCTTGCATTTAGCGGAAGATGTGCTGGCGCAGTATAAGGATAAAGGGCTTGCCGCTATCATGCATATATCGCCGCAGGAAATTGCGTCCATCCATGGCATCGGCTTGGCGAAGGCGGCGACTGTCGTTGCGGCAGTGGAATTAGGGCGGAGGTTGTCGGAGCGCGCCGCGCGGACGCTGGAAAAAGTGGAAGGGCCGGAAGACGTTGCGCGATATGTGATCCCGTCTCTCCGGTTCGAGCAAAAAGAACATTTTCTCGCCATGTTTTTAGATATTCGGAATCGGATTCTGACGTTGTCCACGATTTCTGTCGGCAGCTTGACCTCGTCTATCGCTCATCCGAGGGAGGTTTTTCGCGAGGCAATACGCTATTCAGCGGCGAGCGTGATATTGGTTCATAATCATCCCAGCGGCGATCCGGCGCCGAGCAGAGAAGATATACAGCTTACGAAACAGATGATGAAGGCAGGAGAAATCATGGGAATTCCCGTGCTTGATCATGTTGTCGTGGCAGGAGATAATTTTGTGTCATTAAAAGAGGCAAACTGTCTATGATTTTGACGTCATAGACGGTTTGCCTCTTTTTAAATGCTTATTCGTTTATCGTGAACCTCCATGCGCAGAACCATTCGGCAGGATGCGCGTCGGGCGGACAACCGATACATTCGGTGCGAATGCGGTCGTCGATCGTCTCGGCAAAACGTGCGTATTCGACAAGTCCCGCGCTCTTGCAGGGGTAATCGGCGAGTCCTTTGCGGACGCGAGCGGACTGTACGCGGCAGTCGTTCATCTCGAAAATCAGCGCGCCGTTTTCCCATTGGCAGGATTGACGGTTCAACCGACTGTACATGCGGAAATTCAGCGCTCGTTCCAGTCCTTCAAGGCCCGGATGTTCGCCGAGGCCAAGCAGCTTTTTGATTGCGTGCGCCTCGAAAGGCGAGAAACGGCTCCATGTGGAATCATTGCACCGTTTGGCATCGTTCATGCCGTGCGTTTTTTCCACGGCCTGAAACCAAACGCCGTCCTGCGCGAGCCAGTTTTTCGCGATGGCGTCGATCAGGCGGAGCTGATTTTCTTTCGGCATTGAGAGAAGCGCATCGGGGACGCCGTCTGTTTCCGTGAAGTCCAACTCTTCGGAAAGACGTTTCACGGCGATAGCGCGCGTTTTTCCCCAAGCCTCGTCCATCGCCTCCATCGCCCTTGCGAATCCAAGCTGGTGCTCGACCTCCCGAAACCAGAGCGTGTGGTGGACAATCGTTCTGTGCAACAGATCGACAGCATATTCAGAAAGCTGGGCTTGGCTCATATCCTCTGCAGAGCGGAGTCTGTTTGTATCCATGAAGATTACCTCCGAGCGTATAAGGTGTTCTGTCATAGTGATTATAACAAAAAGGTGAAGGAAGAAAAACTGAAGGAAGAAAAACTTTAGAATGGCAATGGATTTGCTTTTATAGAAATTGACTTTGCGCAGCGGATTTTATATAATCATTGAGTTACTGAAAGTCTGTAATGGGAGCTGATGAAAGTGAAATTCATGACGGGCAACGAGCTGCGCGAGGCGTATCTCGATTTTTTTGAAAAGAAAGCGGGTCATTTGCGCCTTCCGAGCGCTTCGCTGATTCCCGAGGACGATCCGACGCTGTTGATGATCGGCGCCGGCATGGCGCCTTTCAAGCCGTTTTTCACCGGCAAGATGAAGCCGCCGCGCACGCGCATCACGACGAGCCAGCGCTGCGTCCGCACGGGCGATATCGAGAACGTCGGCCGGACGGCCCGTCATCAGACGTATTTTGAGATGCTCGGCAATTTCTCTTTCGGCGATTACTTTAAGAAGGAGGCCATCGCCTGGGCTTGGGAGTTCCTGACGGAGGTTGTGGAGCTTCCGAAGGAAAAACTCTACGCGACAATCTATCCGAAGGACGACGAGGCGGCGGAAATCTGGAAGCAGCAGCCCGGTTTCCTGGCCGACCATATCGTGAAGCTCGAGGATAATTTCTGGGAGATCGGCCCCGGCCCCTGCGGCCCGGACTCGGAGATTTATATCGACTTGGGCGAGGATCGCGGCTGCGGCGAGCCGACCTGCGCCGTGGGCTGCGACTGCGACCGGTATCTGGAGATCTGGAATCTCGTCTTTACGCAGTTTGACAAGACCGAGGACGGGGAGTATAAGCCCCTCGCGCATAAGAACATCGACACGGGCTGCGGGCTGGAACGTCTGGCGTCTGTGCTGCAGGGTAAGCGTACGAATTTCGAGACGGATCTTTTATTCCCGATTATTGAGTACGCATCCGGCGTTTCGGGCGTGAAGTATGGAGAGGACGCTCAGAAGGATATTTCGCTGAAGGTCATCGCCGACCACGCGCGCAGCATGACGGTCATGATCATGGACGGCATCCTGCCGTCTAACGAGGGACGCGGTTATGTGCTGCGCCGTATCCTGCGCCGTGCGGTGCGTCACGGGCGCCTTCTCGGCATGGACAAGCCGTTCCTTGTGGGTGCGGTGGATGCGGTCATCAAGATTTACAAGGACGCGCCGGATTTCGAGGCGTTGACGGAGCGGCAGGACTATATCCGGAAGGTCATCCAGCTTGAGGAGGAGCGTTTCCACGCGACGCTGGAGCAGGGCTGCGAGCTCTTGGCCGGAGAGATTGATGCGGTCAAGGCGAAAGGCAAGAAAGAGCTGGACGGAGAAAGCGCTTTCAAGCTTTATGATACGTATGGTTTCCCGTGGGAACTGACGGAGGAGATCTTGCAGGAGAGCGGTTTGACCCTCGACCATGACGGTTTCGACAAGGCCATGCAGGAGCAGCGCGACCGTGCGCGCGCGGCTCGGCAGGAAAACCAGCGCGTGGCGGTGCCCGACCTCAGCAAGATTGATGTCAAGAGCCTGCGGCAGGATGCAACGGCAAAAGAAGCGAAGGTCGTTGCTCTTTGGAAGGATGGAACGCTGGTCGATGCGCTTTCCGACGGCGAGGAAGCGGGAATCATCCTTGAGGTGACGCCGTTCTATGCGGAAGGCGGCGGACAGGTCGGCGACGTCGGCCTTTTGACGACGGGGTTGGGCCGCGTGCAGGTGTCGAACGCGAAGAAATTGCCGGACGGCACGATCTATCATATCGGCTATGTGGAAGAAGGCCTGCTGAAGGTCGGCGATACGGTCAAGATTACGTTGGATCGTGAAAAGAAACTGGCTTCGGCGCGCAATCATACGGCGACCCATCTTTTGCAGGCGGCGTTGAAACGCGTCGTCGGCGATCAGGTCAATCAGGCGGGTTCCCTCGTCACGCCGGAGCGTTTGCGTTTCGACTTTTCGAATTTCGAGCCGGTATCGGAACAGCAGCTGGCGGACGTGGAAGAACTTGTCAACCACGTCATCCTGCAGGCGCAGGACGTCGAGATTGCCCAGATGAAGCAGGACGAGGCGAAAGCGAAGGGCGCGATGGCGTTGTTCGGTGAGAAGTACGGCGACGTTGTGCGCGTCGTGACCGTGCCGGGTTTCAGTATGGAGCTTTGCGGCGGTTCCCACGTTTCGAACGTCGGGCAGATCGGCATGTTCAAGATTGTCAGCGAGACGGGCGTAGCTGCGGGCGTTCGGCGCATCGAGGCGATTACCGGCGAAGCGGCGCTGCACTGGGCGCAGGAGAGGGCGCAGGCGTTGTCTCAGGCCGCGGAGATTTTGAA
>JAEERZ010000322.1 GCA_016286075.1 Selenomonadaceae bacterium | reverse complement strand
ATTCGGTTTCTTGCGGTACGATATATTCATCTTTGATTTCATCGAGCCAGGGAAGAAGGGCGTGCAAATTTTGGATTTCCCATTTATATTCAAGGTTTTCAGCAAGCAGTTTTTTCTTTTCCTCTTTTAATTTGTTTACTTCTTCCCTGGCTTTAAAAGCCCTTGGCTTGATTTCTTCAGTCGTTTTAGCGATATATTCGTCTCGCCTTGCGGTATAGTCTGCAATCATGGTTGCAATCAAAGGGAATGTAGATACTTTTGCAGATACAATTTTGTCAATGATGTCCTTTTTCTCTTTCAAATCTTTCTGTTGCTGTTCATAGATGGCATTATTTGTTTCTTTATCATATTCAAGTTTGCTTTGTTGTTGATTTAGTTGAGCCTGTAATTGAATTAGTTGATTTTGCGTTACAGAGTAATCGTTATTGGCTTTTCTTAATGTATTTAATGTTTTTGATAAATCAGAGACCTCGTTTGTTTTCCAGATACATATGATGATTAAGACTATGGTAATAAGAAGAAAAACACCGTGCTCTTTCATAGTGCCACTTCCTTGCCTGTTGTTCTTATGATTGATGGGTGATTATTTATGATTATATATCAATTTGTTAGGCAATGCTACGGTGAAAGAAAGTTAAGTCGACAACCTTGGCGGAAAATCAATGCAAACGAGAATTCCCGCAAGGCTTATCACCTGTACTCTATCCCCAACATATCCAACATTTGGGCAAACGTGTCCTGGCCGTCAAAGCAGGTTTCGGCCAGGCGCTCTTTTGCTGCGGGCCATTCGGACAGTCCTTGGAAATAGGACTGCTTTTGCGCGTCTTCGATGATGAACGGGACAATATTGTGCCGCAAGCATTCTTTCAGCGCGATCAGGCGTCCCACTTGGCCGTTTCCGCCTTGAAACGGGTGAATGTGCTCGAAAATGACGTGCCATTCGATAACGTCTTGCAGCGTGACCGTTTCGCGGGAATTGTAGATTTCGAGCAGTATGCGCATTCGTTCCGGGACGGCCTCCGGCGGCGTCGTTTCCCGTCCGCCGACCGTATTCGCCCGTTTCTTGTAGCCGCCGACGGCAATCCGGTTCAGCCGCGCGTCTTGCGTATCGTGTTTCAGGATCAGGTGCAGGCGCTTGATGAGTCCTTCCGTCAGCGGTTCTTCCGCCGTGTCGATGATATAGTCTATGGCGCGGAAGTGGTGCACCGTCTCCAGGACGTCGTCCACGGGAACGCCGCCCTCGGCGTCGACGGTATTCGTTTCATAAATCATGCGCGTCTGGGCCTCGGTCAGGCGGCTGCCGTCGATGCGGTTGGAGTTGTATGCCATGCGAACTTGCAGTTCATGGTAAAGGCCGCCGGAAACGCCCGCGTCTTTTTCGTCCCGCAGGATTTGCAGGATGGCGTTGTCCGAGATGTCGCGGCAGAGGTCCTCCGTTCCGCAGCCGAGGTGGGCGGCGATTTTTTCCAGCGTTTTCTTCGACAGCCTTTCCCCTTTGGCGATTTTCGCGATCGTCCGAGAGGAAATGCCGAGGGTCGTCGTCAAAGCGGTTTTTGTCAGGCCCGCCGCTTTCAGCCGTTCGTCGAGTCCTGTGTAGAAGATCATGGGCGCGGCCTCCTTTCCTTTACTCATTTTAGAACATGAACCAGGAAAAGTAAAGATTTTAAGGAAATAATTGCGATAAAGAAACGCGAAAAACAAAATCGAGGCAAAGGAAAACTCCCGCAAGGCGGCTGCCCTGCGGGAGTTTCTTGTCGTTCGGTTTTCAGCCTACCACGCGCACATACTTGACGCCGAAGGCTTCCTTCAGCGCGCCGATGCAGTCGCGCTCGATGAAGGAGCGATGCATGGCGTTCGTGACGATCAGGAGGGCTTCCCCGCTCTTGGAAAGGTTTTCCACCTTTGCGAAGCTGCGGTCAAATACCTCCTTCGGCAGGAGCTCGCGGAGTTTTGCGAGGCAGCCGCTGAGGGCGGGCTTTTCCTCGGCGATGCGTTCCTCCAGCGGGCGCATGACTTCGGCGGAGAGGGTGCGATCCATTCCCCATTCGTGCTTGGTTTCGGCGTACATAAGCGATTCCTCCTTAAAATATAATTTGGAAGGAAACACTGATTCCTTGGTCGGGGTTCCGGCAAATGAATCAATGCTTTCTTTTTTCATATTATATCATGGCAACCCTGTTTTGCGCCAGAAAAACGTTTTGAAATCTTTGTTTCAAAAACAGATTTTATAGATAACATTTGTGATCGCGATAAGAAGACACGAATCCCCGTGGGAAATTATAGTTTCTCACGGGGATTCGG
>JAEERZ010000040.1 GCA_016286075.1 Selenomonadaceae bacterium | reverse complement strand
GTTGACGGTGAAAGCCAACGGCTTTACGAAAACGGCGGAGAATAAGATTAAAGCGGCAGGTGGGGAAGTAGAGGTGATCTGAGGTGCTTTCAGCCCTCTCGAACATCTACAGGATTCCCGAACTTCGGCAGAAAATCACGTTCACCCTGATTATGTTTGCCATATTTAGGATGGGAACCCATATTCCGGTTCCCGGCGTGAATCCGGCCGTTATTGAGCAGCTGTTCAGCAGCGGCAATCTTTTCGGATTATTGGATCTCTTCTCCGGCGGCGCTTTAAGCAAGTTTTCCATTTTTGCGATGAGCATTACGCCCTATATCAACGCTTCCATCATCATTCAGCTGTTGACAGTCGTAATACCGACGCTGGAGCAATGGTCGAAGGAAGGGCAGGAAGGGCATAAAAAGACGACCCAGGTCACTCGCTATTTTACTGTCGCGTTGGCCTTTTTGCAGGCAATCGGCATGTCCATCGGACTTCGGGATGCAATCCTGAATCCGGGAATCCCCTCGATTCTCGTGATAGCCATTACGCTGACGGCCGGAACGGTGTTCCTGATGTGGGTCGGCGAGCAGATGACCGCGCAGGGGGTAGGCAACGGCATTTCGCTTATCATCTTTGCTGGTATCGTTGCGGCCTTGCCTAAAAACATTGAACGGATATACAGGTATTTGCAGGCGGGGACGATTAGTGCCTTAAATGTGGTCTTCTTTGCTCTGATTGCGATTGCGATGGTGGTATTCGTTATTTTAATCCATGAAGCACATCGAAGAATTCCGATTTCTTATGCAAAGCGGGTGGTTGGATCGAGAGCCTACGGCGGTCATTCGAGCCATATACCGTTGAAGGTCAATCAGGCCGGCGTCATACCGATTATCTTCGCATCGTCGGTGCTGATGTTTCCGGTGACAGTGGCGCAGTTCATCGACGTGCCATGGGTAAAGACGGTTGCCAGTTATTTTGCATGGGGAACGCCGCTTCAAACGACGCTGTACGCGCTGTTAATTCTTTTCTTCACATATTTTTATACTGCGGTGACGGTAAAGATACCGGACATGGCGGAAAATCTTAAAAAATACGGCGGGTTTATCCCAGGTATTCGGCCGGGCAAGCCTACCGAAGATTATTTAGATCGTGTTTTAACCCGCATTACGCTTGCGGGAGCATTCTTCTTGGCCTTTATCGCTATCCTGCCGAATATGGTCGCGGGTGCGACGCATATCGAAGGCGTTTACTTCGGCGGAACGGCGCTTCTGATTGTCGTCGGCGTCGCCCTCGACACGATGAAGCAGATTGAGGCCATGGTAGTGATGCGTCATTATCAGGGCTTTATGAAATGAGGTGAGGAAAGATGAATATGTATATCCTGTTAATGGGACCGCCGGGTGCGGGCAAGGGCACGCAGGCGGCCAAGCTGGTCAAGGAATATGGGATTCCCCATATTTCCACGGGCGATATGTTCCGTGCGGCGGTGAAGGAAGGCACGGAGCTCGGCAAGAAAGCGAAGGCCTGCATGGACGCCGGACAGCTTGTTCCCGATGAGATTACGATCGGAATCGTTCGGGAACGGCTTCAAAAGCCGGACTGTGCAAACGGTTTCATTCTCGACGGTTTTCCGCGGACGGTTGAACAGGCGGATGCGTTGGACGGGATTTTGAAAGAGCTTTCGATTCATCTGACCCGAGCCGTGGACATCAGCGTCCCTTCAAGCGCACTTATCGAGCGTGCGGTTGGACGGCGCGTCTGCAAAAAATGCGGCGCGGCCTACCATATCCGTTTCAATCCGTCGAAGGTCGACGGGGTGTGCGACGAGTGTGGAGGCGAAACGTATCAGCGCGCGGACGACAGCGAGGAGACGATGAAGAATCGTCTTTCGGTCTACGATGCGCAGACAAAGCCGCTCATCAGCCATTATCAAAAGGCGGGGCTTTACAGCGAGATTGACGGAAGCCAAGAGATGAGCAAGGTTTTTGCCGATATAACCTCGTGCCTTGGGAAATGACGGTTGCAGGAAGCGAGATGCAGACCGTTATGCAGGGCTTTGACAAACATAAGGAGCAGAACTGATGTCCAAGCAAGATGTTATTGAAGTGGAAGGGAAAGTACTTGAGGCATTGCCCAATGCGATGTTTCAGGTCGAACTCGAAAACGGCCATGTCGTTTTGGCGCATGTTTCAGGTAAGATCCGCATGAATTTCATTCGCATCCTGCCTGGAGATAAGGTCACGATTGAGCTTACACCGTACGACTTGACCCGTGGCCGCATAACTTATCGTTTTAAATAAGGGGAAAGGCGTACAGGAAAGAAAAGGAGGAAAAACACAATGAAAGTGAAGCCTTCCGTGAAGCCAATTTGTGAAAAATGCAAAGTTATCAAGCGCAAAGGCCGCGTCATGGTCATTTGCGAAAATCCGAAGCATAAGCAGAGACAAGGTTAAGAAAAGGAGGTGCTCGTTTTATGGCACGAATTGCCGGCGTCGATTTGCCGCGTGACAAACGAATTGAAATTGCTTTGACATACATCTATGGAATCGGCTTGACGACTTCCAAGAAGCTCCTTGCGGAGGGCGGGATCAATCCCGATACCCGCACTCGGGATCTTACGGAAGATGAAGTTGTGAAGCTTCGTGAGTTGATTGACCGCGACGTGATGGTGGAAGGTGATCTCCGCCGCGAGACTTCGCTCAATATCAAGCGTCTCGTCGAGATCGGCTGCTATCGCGGTCGTCGTCATCGTCTCGGCCTTCCGGTTCGCGGGCAGAATACGAAGAATAACGCCCGTACGCGTAAGGGACCGAGAAAGACGATTGCAGGAAAGAAAAAGGATTAAGGGAGGGATAGACTTTGGCAGTAAAGAAAGCTGTTCGTACGAAGAAAAAAGACCGTAAGAATGTAGAATACGGCGTAGCGCATATCAGCTCTACGTTCAACAATACGATTGTCACGCTGACGGACAAGAACGGCAACGCGCTCTCTTGGGCCAGCGCCGGCGGGCTTGGATTCCGCGGTTCTCGTAAATCCACGCCGTTCGCTGCTCAGATGGCAGCGGAGACGGCGGCGAAGGCCGCCATGGAGCATGGCCTCAAGCAGGTCGAGGTTTACGTCAAGGGACCGGGCGCGGGACGCGAGGCCGCTATCCGCTCCTTGCAGGCGACGGGCCTCGAGGTCAACATGATTAAAGACGTAACGCCGATTCCGCACAACGGGTGCCGCCCGCCGAAGCGGAGAAGGGTATAATAGGGGGTGCAGAAATAGATGGCAATTGATAGAGTGGCAAGCCTCAAACGCTGCCGCGCGCTCGGCATCGAGCCGGCGGTGCTCGGTCTTTCCAAGAAATCGAAGCGTCAGCCGAAGCGTACGAATCGCAAAGTCAGCGAGTATGGTCTTCAGCTGAAGGAGAAGCAGAAGGCGAAATTCATATACGGCGTCATGGAAAAGCAGTTCCGCGGCTATTATGACAAGGCCAAGAAGATGCAGGGCGTCACGGGTGAAAATTTGCTGAAGCTTTTGGAGCGTCGCATTGATAACGTAGTATTTCGGCTCGGTCTTGCGTCTACGCGTCGTCAGGCTCGTCAGATCGTTCGTCACGGGCATATCACTGTCAACGGCAAACGTCTCGACATTCCGTCTGCGCTTGTTTATGAGGGCGACGCGGTAGCCGTTTCGGAGAAAAGCCGTTCCAACGCTTTTTTCAAGACGTTGGCTGAGAATTACAGCGCTTTGAGCGTTCCAGCTTGGCTGGAGGCCGATGCGTCCAATCTTGCCGGCAAGGTAACTCGTTTCCCGAATCGCGAGGAGATTGACGTGCCGGTAAGCGAACAGGCAATCGTCGAGCTCTACTCCAAATAATTTCATTGTATTCGAAGTTGCTTTTATTCCAAGTGCATTGAATTATTGGGGAGGGTGTTCCAGATGGTCGAAATTGAGAAGCCTAAAATCGAGATCGTGGAAATCAGCGAAGACAGTCGCTATGGAAAATTCGTCTGCGAACCGCTGGAGCGTGGATACGGTACGACGTTTGGCAACAGCCTGCGTCGGATTCTCCTTTCCTCTTTGCAGGGCGCGGCCATCACAGCTATCAGCATTGACGGCGTGCTTCACGAATTTTCAACGATTCCGGGCGTTCGTGACGACGTCACGAATATTATCCTGAACCTGAAATCCTTGTGCCTCAAGATGTATTCCGACGAGCCGAAAACAATTCGTCTTGACGTAGAGGGCGCGCAAGAGGTCACGGCTGCCGATATCACCGTGGATTCGGATGTTGAAATCCTGAATCCGGAACTTCATATTGCGACGCTCAACGAAGACGGTTCGCTTCATATGGAAATGACGGTGGAGCGCGGCCGCGGTTATGTTCCGGCTGATAAGAACAAGAAGCCGGATCATGTGATTGGCGTCATTCCTATTGATTCTATCTTTTCACCGATTCTTCGCGTCAATTATACGGTCACTGACACGCGCGTCGGCAATGTTACCGACTATGACAAGCTGACGTTGGAGGTTTGGACGAACGGTTCCATTCGTCCGGAGGAAGCGATCAGCAAGGCGGCCAGCATATTGATTATGCATCTGAAGCTCTTCCAGAATATGGCGGGGCTGACCGAGGAAGAGGAAGAAGAGGAAGGAACGTTCCTTGAGACGCAGGAAAATGATACCGCGAAAGTCCTCGAAATGACAATCGAGGATCTCGATCTTTCCGTCCGTTCCTATAACTGCCTGAAACGCGCCAATATCAATACGGTTGCGGATCTGACGGAGAAGACGGAAGAAGATATGATGAAGGTTCGCAATCTTGGGCGCAAGTCGCTTGAGGAAGTCAAGAAAAAACTGCAGGAGCTGAACTTGGCTCTTTCGCAAGGGGAATAATTAACAAAGGAAAGAGGGAAATCCATGTACAGAAAATTGGGACGCGATTCCAGCGCGCGCAAAGCGCTCTTCCGCAGCGTTCTGACCTCCTTTTTCCGGCATGGCCGGATCGAGACGACGGAGGCCAAGGCGAAAGAAGTGAGCGGCCTTGCGGATCAGCTCATCACGCTGGCGAAACGCGGCGATCTCGCTGCGCGCCGTACGGCAATCTCTCGCCTTTATGACGAGGAAGTAGTCAGAAAGCTGTTCGATGAAATCGCAGAAAAATACAAGGATCGTCAGGGAGGCTATACGCGCATCCTGAAGCTTGGCCCCCGTCGTGGAGACGCGGCGCCGATGGCTGTGTTGGAGCTTGTGTAATTCTCTGGGCGGTCACTTTCTGTTCACTGTGGGCAGGGCAGATATTCCCCGCCGCCTTATTTAAGAAGGCGGCGGGGTTTTGTCTTTTGTCGTGCGGATCGAAGGGAGATGCTTCGGATGGGGAAGCAAGGGCTTATCATCGTCCATACGGGCGAAGGTAAAGGAAAAACGACCGCTGCATTGGGGCTTGCGCTTCGTGCGTGGGGCGGAGGCCTTCGTGTTCTGATCTTGCAATTCATCAAAGGCGGACAAAAATATGGAGAGTTACAGGCGATTGACGCTTTGAGAAAAGCGCGTCCGACAATTGAGGTCCGTCAATGCGGTCGGGGGTTCACGCGGCGAGACGAGGCTCATAAAGAAGAGCATATCGCGGCTGCCAGAGAAGCGTTGTCGGTTGCGGAGGAAGCGATAGTTTCCGGCGAATGGGATCTCGTCATCTTGGACGAGATCAATTATGCGGTCAAGTTTGGGCTGATTGAAACGGAAGATGTGCTGAAGTTACTTCAAAAGAAGCCGGATTCGCTGCATTTGGTTTTGACAGGGAGGGACGCGCAGCCGGAAATTGTCGAAGCTGCGGATCTCGTTACGGAAATGAAGCTTATCAAGCATCCGTTTCAACAAGGAATCAAAGCGCAGTTAGGAATTGAGTTTTAAGGAAACACTGATATTGCAAAACGCGGGCTTGTAGGGTAAAATAATTCTTATATGAATTTTAAAGCGAGGGGGTCATCCGATGCCGGAAAAAGTGACGATGGATGTACTGAAGCAGCGTCTGCAGGCGCGCAAGCACAAGCTGACGACGCAGCGGCGCACCGTGCTGAAGGTGTTTATCGAGCATCCGGGAGAGCATTTGAGCGCGGAAGACGTTTACGGGATTTTGCGCGAGCAATCTATGGATATAGGGCTGGCAACGGTCTACCGCAGTCTTGATCTTTTGGCGGAACTGGGTATCCTGCAGAAGATGGAGTTCGGCGACGGGTGCAGCCGCTATGAGGTTGGGACGATGACGCCGGACGAGCACCAGCATCATCATATGATTTGCATGAAGTGCGGCAAGGTGTTCGAGTTTCAGGACGATCTCCTGGATAAGCTGGAAAAGGATATTTGCAAGAAATCCGGCTTCAAGATTGTCGACCATCAGGTCAAGTTTTACGGCTATTGCCGGGAGTGCCAATAAGGCGTGCATATCCGGAAATTCACGATTGACAGCGACGAGCAGGTCGTCGTAAAGGTGCTCCGGGAAGTTCTCGACCTGTACCGTATTTCGGTGGCAAATGAGGATATCGCTTTCGACGAGATTGCCGTGCGGAATAAGACGACGGAAGGGAATCCGCTTCATGTCTGCACGGAAGCCGTTTTTGTCGGCGCAGACGGGACGATGATGCGACGCTCGACGGAGGACATCGCCCGTGAAGGAGAAAATCCGAGATCGGAGCGTCACCGGCTGATCAAGCTGAATTTTTATAAGCTGCTTCGCGAAGAACTTTCTCTGCCGGAGGCGCCTTGGGGGATTCTCTACGGCGTGCGTCCTTCAAAGATTGTTCATCGGTGGCTGGACGCGGGACTTTCCCGCGTCGATATCATGGAGCGGCTTCGCAAGGATTACGGCGTCGGCGAAGATAAGGCAGCGTTGCTCGTGGACAGCTCGATTTATCAAAGGCCGTTTTTAGGGCAAAGTGATTCCCGTACGGTCAGCATTTACGCGGGAATTCCGTTTTGTCCGTCGCGGTGCCTGTATTGTTCTTTTCCCGCCTTTGTGCTGCCGGGAGAGAAAATGCTCCGGCGGTTCACAGAGGTTTTTTTTCGCGATCTTGTCGCCGTGCGTGAAGCGGTCGCGCAGTATGGCTTCCGCGTGCAGAATATCTACGTCGGCGGCGGTACGCCGACGAGCTTGCCGGACGATGTTTTCGACGAGGTTCTGCGGACGCTCCATGAGAGTTTCGCCTCTGACGGATTGGTGGAGTTCTGTGTGGAGGCGGGGCGGCCGGACAGCATGACGCCTACGAAACTTCAAAGTATGGTACGCTATCAGGTCAACCGCGTCAGCGCCAATCCGCAGACGATGCAGGCGCGGACACTCCAGCGCATCGGGCGGCGGCATGAGCCGGAGGAAATCATTCGCATGTACAATGATTTCCGGGCGGCGGGAATCCCCTGCGTCAATATGGACGTGATCATCGGACTGCCGGGGGAGGACGCCCGGGACGTCGAGGATACGATGGAGAAAATCGCGGATCTCGCGCCGGACGACGTGACGCTTCACGCGCTGGCGCTGAAGAAAGGCTCGCGGCTCAAGGAAAACCTCTCCGAGACCGAGTTGCCTGACGACGAGACGGCACGGGAAATGTTTACAGTCGCGATGGACTATACGAAACGAATGGGGCTCACGCCGTATTATCTCTATCGGCAGGGCTACCAGAGCGGGCAGCTGGAGAACGTCGGCTGCTGCCGCCCCGGTGCGGAGAGTATGTACAATATCCAGATCATGGGCGAGCGGCAGACGATTCTCGGAATCGGCGGCGCGGCGACTTCGAAGATCGTCAGCCCGACGCAGAAATATTTGAAAACTTCCTTCAATCCGAAGGAGATTACCGTCTATCTGGACAAGGTGGACGAATATATAGCCAAAAGAGCGCGGCTTCTTCAAGAAGTGTATGGAAAGTAGGAGGATTGAAAAATGCTGACGCAGGCCCCGCGGGGCACGAAGGATATTTTGCCGGACAGCGTGGAGCGCTGGCGGTACGTCGAGGAAAAAATACGAGATCTTTGCGAGCGGTTCGGCTATCGAGAGATACGGACTCCGCTTTTTGAGCATACAGAGCTGTTCCAGCGCGGTATCGGCGACACGACGGACGTGGTCGAGAAGGAAATGTACACGTTCACGGATCGCGGCGGGCGTAGTATCACGCTTCGTCCGGAAAACACGGCGGCGGCGGTGCGTGCGTATCTCGAGCATAAATTGTACGCGGAGGACGCGCTGACGAAGCTGTTCTACATCGGCTCGATGTTCCGCTTCGACCGACCGCAGAAGGGCCGGTTCCGAGAGTTCCATCAGTTCGGCGTCGAGGCTCTGGGCGAGGCGAGCCCGGCGGTGGATGCGGAGATTATCCTGTTGGCGGTGCGGTTTTTGCAGTCGCTGGGGCTGAAGGAGCTTTCGCTTTCCATCAATTCTGTCGGCGATCCGGCTTGCCGCCCCGTGTATCGGCAAAAGCTGAAGGACTTTTTTAAGGAGAAGCTGGACGGGCTTTGCGAAGACTGCCGTTCGCGCTACGACCGGAATCCGATGCGGCTCCTTGACTGCAAAAATCCGAAATGCCATGAGCTTTCCGTCGGCGCGCCGGAGATTTCGGACTGCCTTTGCGACGAGTGCGCCGAGCATTTTGAGAAGGTCAAGTCGTATCTGACGGCGGCGGGCGTGGAGTACACCTGCGACCCGCGCTTGGTGCGCGGCCTCGACTATTACACGAAGACCGCCTTTGAGATCAAGTATGAACCGCTGGGCGCGCAGAGCGCGGTAGCGGGCGGCGGGCGGTACGATGGGCTCGTCGAGGAAATCGGCGGCAATCCGACGCCTGCGGTGGGTTTCGCCGTCGGACTGGAACGCGTGATGCTGGCGATGGAAATGCAGGAGCTGTTTCCGGAAAGCTCGGAAAGCGCGGATGTGTTTGTCGTCGCGATGGGCGACGCGGCAAAGGAAGAAGCGTTCCGGCTTTTGGCGGAGCTTCGCGACGCGGGGCTCTCGGCGCGCATGGATTACGCCGGACGCAGCATGAAATCGCAGATGAAGCAGGCCGACAAGGCGAATGCGCGTTATGCGTTGATTCTCGGAGAGGACGAGCTTGCGAAGGGCGTCGTGACCGTGCGGAACATGGAGTCCAGCGGTCAGGAGCAAGTCGCGAGAGAAGATATTGTAAATAAGCTATGCGCTGAGGTGAAAGAATAATGGAAACTTTGGAAGGAATGAAACGTACCCATCATTGCGGGGAACTTCGTGAGAGCGAGGTCGGGCAGGAAGTCACGGTTTGCGGCTGGGTGTCGCGCCGCCGTGACCACGGCGGATTGATTTTCGTCGATCTCCGCGACCGTTCCGGCTATGTGCAGGTAGTCTACGACGAGGCGAAGATGGGCGAGGGCACGTTCCACAAGGCGGAGTCGCTCCGCTCGGAATTCGTCATCGCGGTGCGCGGCTCGGTGCGCGCACGCTCCGAGGATACCGTGAATCCGAAAATGGAGACGGGCAAAATTGAAATCGTTTGCAGCGAGCTTCGCATCCTGAACAAGGCGAAGACGCCGCCGTTCTATATCCAGGATGACCTCGACGTGGATGAGATGCTGCGGCTCAAATACCGCTATCTTGACCTGCGCCGTCCCGAGATGCAGAAGAACATCATGCTGCGTCACCGCGTCGCGAAAATCATGCGCGACTATTTCGACCGCCTCGGATTCCTCGAAATCGAGACGCCGATGCTCTGCAAGAGCACGCCGGAGGGTGCCCGGGACTTCCTGGTGCCGAGCCGCCTGAACCCCGGCAATTTCTATGCGTTGCCGCAGTCTCCGCAGATTTACAAGCAGATCTTGATGGTGGCGGGCTTCGAGAAGTATTTCCAGATCGTCCGCTGCTTCCGCGACGAGGACCTTCGCGCCGACCGGCAGCCGGAGTTCACCCAGCTCGATATCGAAATGTCGTTCATCGATCAGGATACGATCCTGACAATGATGGAGGGCATGATGGCGGAGCTGTTTGAAAAGGCTCTCGGCACGAAGCTGGAAACGCCGTTCCTGCGTATGACGTGGGACGAGGCGATGGAGCGCTTCGGATCGGACAAGCCGGATATGCGCTTCGGCATGGAGCTTCTCGACATCTCCGAGGAGGTCAAAGGCTCGACCTTCAAGGTGTTCTCCTCCGTCCTCGAAGCGGGCGGAAAGGTCAAGGCCATCAAGGTCGACGATTACGCCGACATTCCGCGCCGCGAGCTCGACGGCCTCGTCGAGTATGTGCAGGGCTATGGCGCGAAGGGCATGGCGTGGATTCAGTACTCGACGGAAGGCATCAAGTCGCCGTTCAAGAAATTCTATTCCGACGAGGTCTTTGAGAAGATCAAGGAGAAGTGCGGCGCGAAGACCGGCGACCTCCTGCTGATCGTCGCGGACAAGCCGCTGGTGCTGGCGCAGGCCCTCGGCGCGCTGCGTCTCGAGATGGGCCGCCGCCGGAACCTGATCGATCCGGACAAGCTCTGCTTCCTCTGGGTCGTCGACTTCCCGATGTTCGAGTACAGCGACGAGGAGAAGCGCTGGAAGGCGATGCACCATCCGTTCACCGCGCCGCGCGACGAGGACGTGCAGTATCTCGCCTCCGACCCGGGCCGCGTCAAGGCGATTGCCTATGATATGGTGCTGAACGGCGTCGAGATCGGCGGCGGCAGCCTGCGTATCTACAACAGCGAATTGCAGGAAAAGGTCTTCGAGGCCATCGGCCTGACGCTGGAAGAGGCGCGGCAGAAGTTCGGCTTCATGCTCGACGCGTTCCAGTACGGCACGCCGCCCCACGGCGGACTGGCCTTCGGCCTTGACCGCCTGATCATGCTGATGGCGAAGCGCCCGTCGATCCGCGACGTGATCGCGTTCCCGAAGACGCAGAGCGCGTCCGACGTAATGGCGCAGGCGCCGTCCGAGGTTGAGGAGAAGCAGCTCCGCGAGCTGTCGATCCGCACGGCTGTGAAGAAAAAAGCGGAAGCGGACGCCAAAGCATAAAAAATAACAAAGAGAACGGCGCGTTATCAGAAACGATAGCGCGCCGTTTTTATGTGCAAAAGTTTATGAATGACAAAAAATATCCACAAAAATATCCACAACATTGTGGATACCTAAAATCATTATGTGTTGTTTGGGAAGAGTCCCTTGATACTGCAAAAGGGATGTATATGGGTTGTCCACAAAAATACGCACAACGTGTCCACGGACATCTGAAAACGGTGCGAGGTGTGCCTTTTCGGCTGTGGATTCTTTTTGGAATGTGGCACGAAAAGGGTTTTTGTAGTATGATATAAAAATGATAATATTATTGACGTTTTATTGAGGAGAGGGGAACGGGACGTGTCTTTTCCTGTCGTAGAGATACTTGGCGTGCCGGTGGCGGCTTTGACAATGGCGGAAGCTGTAAGTCAGGCTGAACAGTGGATGGACGAACGGCGCGGCGCGCTGATCGCCACGGCGAATGCGGAGATGATTATGAACGCGACGCGGGATGAGGAACTGTTTGATATTTTGCGCTCGGCTGATCTGGTAGTGCCGGACGGCGCGGGAACAGTTTGGGCGGCGCATCATTTAGGCCATGAGATGCCGGAGCGCGTTGCGGGCTACGATTTGGCGCAGGAGCTTTTGCGTCGGGCGCCGGAGAAGGAACGCCGCGTGTTCTTTTTCGGCTCCGCGCCGGGCGTAGCCGAAAAAGCGAAGCGGAAAGCGGAAGAACTGTATCCGGGAATCCAGGTGGTCGGCGTGAGGAACGGATATTT
>JAEERZ010000039.1 GCA_016286075.1 Selenomonadaceae bacterium | reverse complement strand
GGATCTCGTCGTTGCAATGAACGCGGGCCAGATCAAGACCGGCGCGCCGAACCGCAGCGAACGCGTGGCGAAGTACAACCAGCTCCTGCGCATCGAGGAAGAGCTGGGCGGAAAAGCCGCCTACGACGCGTCGCCGCTGCTTGCGAAACTGGCGAAACGATAAGAAAACTGAGGAAATAAGAAAAGGCTTCCGGGAAAATTCTCGGAAGCCTTTTTTGCGGGTTCTTTACGGCAGGCCGGGGAACGAATTTACGTATTGGATCTTGATGTCGGGGAACGCGTTGACGAACTGGATGGTGAAGTCGGGGAAGGATTCCACGAACTGCCATTGCCCGATCTTGTCGGGGAAGGCTTCGACGACCTGCACCTTCAGGTCGGGGAAGGAGTTGACGATCTGGACCTTGATGTCGGGGAACGCGTCCACGACTTTGACTTTTCCCGCGAGGCGGATGCCCTTGTAGTAGCCGTCGGAGTTAATCTTCGACGCGGCGGAGGCCGTGGAGACGAGCAGCGCCAGCATCAGGCAGACGAGCAGAGAAACACGTTTTTTCATGGAAAAACACTTCCTTTCTTTACTGTAGATTGGCGGAATGCGAGGGGAATTTGGGAGTAAGTGAGGAGTGAGGAGTGAGGAGAGTGGAGAGTGGAGTGAGGAGTGGTTTACGTTTCAAAGATGTAATCATTCCTAACTCCTAATTCCTAATTCCTCACTCGGTTTATTTCCACGGGTCCTGCGACGCGGGGACGCGGATGCCGGGAAGCAGGCCGACGTGGTTCCACAAAAACCACTCGCCCGTCGAGGGCTTCTTGCGGAGCGTGATCGGTCGCGGGCTGTCCGCGCCGCCGCTTCGGATGTAAAGGGTGGCGTAGTTTTCCTGGTCGTAGCTGTGCACGCTGTCCGCGACGGTGACGCTGTACGGCTCGATCGGCGTGTAGTTGTTGTCCGGCGTCGCGCCGTTGAAATGGGAGCGGGCCACATAGTTGCGGTCCTTCAGCAGCTGGTCCTTCAAAAGCTGGATTTCCTGCGGCGACAGAGGACGCGGACCGCGCAGCACGTTCAGCATCGCGATGCCCGCTTCCTGATCCTCGGTGAAGCGGACAAGCGCGGCGACGGTGAGGGCCGCGGTCTCCTCCGGCGTCTGGCAGGGAGCGACTTCCGCCGCCGTCTGGGGCAGAGCGTCAAACTCGACGCGCACCCAATGCTCGGAGGACTCCAGCTTCATCGCGGCTTCGGCAGGTGCCGCACACAACAGGACGGCAAACAATACCCCGAACAGAATCTGGATTTTCATCATCATACCTCCCCTTTCAAGCAGTTAGGAGTGAGGAATGAGGAGTGAGGAGTTATTACGGATTTTATAACGTATTCACTCCTAACTCCTCTCTCCTATCTCCTAACTTTTAGTTTACAGCGTCTTGAATATGTCGTGGATGATCCACAAAACTTTCTTTTCGTCGATGGTCTTGATGATGCGCGCCTTCTGCGTGCCCTCGGGCTGTACCCTGATGTAGGCGAGGGTCTGTCCGTAGGACGGCGAATAGACGTCGTTGACGTCGATGGGCATGGTGACTTCCTCCAGGATCACCGACGGATCGACAATCAAAGCGGCGGCCAGCACGTCCCAGATGAAGGTCGGCCCGCTGATGTTCTCGAGCCGCTCCGCTAAGTAGTGACGCGCCATCATCGCATTGAATTCGGGCTTCTTGATGATATGCTTGAAGCCGAAAAAGTCTTCCTTTGTCAGCCGCATTTTCTCGCAGGCGTCCAGCGGTACGATGATTTGCTCTTTCCAGGGCGCGCGCATGACCTTCTTCGCCGACTCCGGATCGATCCAGACGTTGAATTCCGCCGCCGGCGTCACGTTGCCCTGCTGGAAGAACGCGCCGCTCATGTAGACGATGCGTTTCGCCATCGGCGCGATCTCCGGCGCCTTTTCAAGGGCCTTCGCAAGATTCGTGCAGGGGCCGATGGCCATGATCGTCACTTCGTCCGGATGCTCTTTGACGGTGCGGATAATCATATCCTCCGCCGCCTCGTCCACCGGGCCGAATGTCGGCGTGCTGCCGCCGTAATGGGAACGGTATGCGGCCTGCCAATTCTCCGGGCGGGCGTAGCCGGCAGCCCCCATGTGGGCGTCGTGGCCGCGTCCGAAGGTTTTCGTTTCTTCGTCGATCTTATTGAACCGCTCAATGGTCTCGGGGCGCGGCTCGCCTATTGCCACGGGAATGTTCGTGGCGCCCATGCCTTCGAGCTGGCGAATCGTGAACGCTACGCCGTCCTCGGCCCAAGTGTTGCCGGTCACGACGGTCACGCCCAGGAGCTCCGTCTCCGCAGAACGTTCCAGTATCATCATCGCGACGCCGTCGTCGAACATTTCTACCATATCCGCGTCGAGCAGCACCTTTTCCTTCGCTTCAGCGCTCGGCGCGGCAAATGTGAGAGCTGCCGCCGCTGCAAGACAGCAAGCCGCACGGCAGTACGACTTCCACTTTTTTAGTACATTTTTCACTGGACACCCCTCCCGAGATATTGTAAAGTAAATTCGCAATATTTATATTATATCAAGCGGACGGAAAAGGAAATAGGCATTAGGTATATAATGGAAGGGGAGAAAAATACAATGAAGCTGAGCAGGAAATGGATGGCAGCGCTGATGATGGGCGTCGCGCTCTTGACGGGGACGCCGTCCGCTTCGGCGGATTCGTCGGTGGAGCCCGTCGGGCAAAGCGCTTTCCTTTACATGAATACGAATGAAGTCCAACTGACGGAAGACGTGAAGGCCGTGAACATGAAAGGCGGTTGGATTGGCCTGTTCGACAAGGACGGAAACCGGAAGATGGCCATGAGGAACATCGACGCCGCGGAGGGGGGCGTGGGCTTCTATGTGCGGGAGCTTCGCGTTCCGGGAGAGCCCAAGCGTTTCTGGGAAGTTTTCGCCACGGTGGGCGCCCATGACAAGAACTGCGGCTATTGGATGATTTCCGAGGAAAACGGCAAATGGCGCTTCGAGCTGATGGCGGAGGACCTGATCGCCGTGGGGTACAAGCCGATGGAATGGCATCTCTTGAATTCGGATATCGAAAACGGGCAATACATTTTGAAAAGCACCGTCGAGTATATGCCGGAGGGCGCGCAGTACCAGTACGAGCGCAAATTCCTGGTGGACTGGCAGGCGGAAGTGGTTTACTCCGAAAAGACCAGGTCGTTCCTGCTTCGCCAGCTGGCGCTTGGCTGACCCTGCCGGGTCTTTTTGCGTCATGCTGTGTCAGAGGCCGCTTGACGTAGTGCTTTGACTACGACTTCGCGGCCGCTTCCTTGCCTGACACAAAAATCCCTCGACAGGGTCTTGGTGAACCACTTCGTTGATTTTAGTGGGCCTTTTGTCTTTTTCCGCGCAAAGGTGAAATTTTTTGGCAGGAAATTTCGACGAAACAGAGAAAATACAAATAGATTTTGGATTTTATCATTTCGCGACGCGCGGAATCGAGGGATAACGGATGAAAGCATTGGCGATTGGCGTTCTGGCGGCCGTTCTTTTTGGAGCGGCCGTTGGGACGCCTGTTTGTTTTGCGGCGGACGAGGACGTAGAGGAGGACGGCGGCACGCGGGACACTTCGGTGCGCCATACGTCGCCCGTGGTGATTTCCTCTACGGAAATTGCCTCGTTTAAGCTGCGGTTCGAGTTCAATAAGGACTTTGACGAGGAAGACGAGGGCAGGGGTCGTTATCCGTCGGGCTGGTACGATTTGCGGCTGGAAAAGACCGAGAACGGCGCGGACTGCCATTTGGAATATTGGACGCAGAGCGAGCCGCGCCGCAAAGCCGATTTTCCCGTGAAAGCCGACGCCCTTTCGCGTCTCGACGCTCTGCTGAAGGAGCATGACGTGGCGCAGATCGACGGTCATTCCATGTGGAACTCCGCGCTGGGCGATTTCATGAACCTTGAGGTTCGCTACGAGAGCGGCGAGCAAATCGACGCCAGCGGCGAAGGCGGCGGCGTGAAGCCCGACCCCAAATATTATCAGGAGGAATGGTTCATCGACTTTTTCCGCGCGCTGGGGTGTGAATACGGTCATGATACGCTTGGCCCCGCGTTGAGAAGTTGTTCCTACAGCTGCGGCGGCGGCAAGCCCGGCGCCTGCCTTGATATGAAAATATCGATGCGGAAGGACGGGTCCGTGTTGGCGGAGATGGATTCGCGGAGCCGGTATGATGCGCCGACGACTCATTGCGAAGCTGTCGTGCCGAAGGAAAAGCTGGACGAGATTGCGGCGTTGTTCGACCGGGGCGAGCTTTTTCGCTGGGCAAAGACGAAGTGGAACAAGATTGACGTCCTTGACGGGGATACCGTCCAGGTCTCCTTTGATTACGCGGACGGAAGTTATGCGAGCCTCTATGATGACAACGAGATGCCGAAGACGGCCCTCGAAGCGATGGAAAAGGTGCAGGCGTTCCTTTGGAAACTTCTTGCAGACGCGCCGAAGGCGGAAAAGAAGGAGGGCGCTTGATGAGCAAGGGAAAAATGGCGGCGGTGTTGGCCGCGCTGGCGATTTTCGGGACGGCCCTTGGGACGCGGGTTTGTTTCGCGGCGGAGTCGGAACTGACGCTTTGCTCCTATTATTCGGGCGGCGGCATGTCCGGCGGCCATCTTTATATGGAGCTTGGGGTGAAGGAGGACGGCACGGCGCGGGCGACGCTGGACTGGCGGGAGACAAACGGCGCGCCGGAAATTCATCGCGCCGTGGGCGTGCCGAAGGAAAAGCTTGACGAGATTGCGGCGATGTTCAGCCGCGACGATCTTTTCCAATGGGAGAAAGCGCCGCCCAGCGAACTCATAGCGCTGGACGCGGACAACGTGAGCGTCGAGTTTTGTTATGCGGACGGCAGTGGGGCGACGCTCCACAGCGGCTGCGAGATGCCAAGGGAAGCCTTTGCCGTCATGCGAAAGGTGCAGACGTTCCTTGGGGACATGCTGAAAGACGCTCCGCAGGTGGAAAAGGAGGAGAGTGCCGGATGAAAACAAGAAAAATGACGGCGGCGGCGCTGGCCGCGGTGGCGATTTTCGGCGCTCCGCTTTTCGCGCCCCGGACGGCGCCTTTGCATACCGCGGAGGCGGCATACGCGTCGCGGGATGTGGACAGGACGCCGTATTTATCGAATGCCGAAATCGACCCTTACGGGCGGGGAGCGTTCCACCCGCTTCCGGCGATATTGAGGGAACGGCGCGAAACGGTGGAAACGGTTCGCTGGAAAATGCCGTGGTCGGGATTCGGATGCTTTCACAGTCCCGGCGAGCTGGAGCATCTTTTCTCGATCCTCGGCGACGAAGCCGAAGAGGAGGAAGCGAAGGCGCTGGCGGGAAACAGCATGGCCATCTACACCAGCCGGTATGTGCAGCGCATGGACGGGCTCGTCGCCAGCATCTTGGAGTCCCGTGCCGCCTATCAGGGCGGCCATCGCGGGCGGTACGGCGTCAAGGGGCGCAATTTCAATTCAAGGAGAGGCGAGGAACTGGCGATTGACGACGTATTCGAGGATACGGGAGCGCTGCCCGGCCTGATTGCCGAGCGGCTCCGCGCCGATTATCCGGGCGTCGCTTTCCGCGACAATTTGGAGGACTGGCTTTCGGAGAAAGTGGCGGAAGGCCATCTGGAGTGGACCCTGTTTGCACGAGGCGCGACGTTCTATTTCACCCCGCGCAGCATCGTTCCTACGGCAGACACTTACGCCGCGGGACAGATGATTTACACGGCGACGATTTTTTACAGCGAGGCGCCGGAGCTTTTCATCGAGCCTTACAACTTCGGGGCGGCGGCGTGGAGCTTCGAAGTAGAGCAGTTCATGCCGGTTCGCGTGCCGTTGGGCGACGGAAGTACGGCTATGCTGCAGGTGGGCGGATTAAAGATTCGTCTCGGCGACCATGAGTTCATCGAGGAAGGGGCGATGCGCTACCAACGCTTCACCTTCGTCAGCCTGATGGACGGGCGGCGGTATCTTTATGCGGACGTTGCGCCTGATGATGCGACTTTGCCCCACGAGCTTCGCGTCTATCAGCTATCGGCGGACGGCGTCGAGCGCTTGCCCGGTTCGCGGCCGCTGACGACGCTGGCGTCGCCCCCGGACGACGATGAAGACAGGCTGATCCTGCCGATGATCTCGCCGGGGAATTTCTGCCTGTGCGAGGCGGTGGCGCCCGGCGAGGAGCCGACCGAGCCTTTCCGCTGGATGAAGATTATAGACGTGATACGCTCCGACCACAAACAGCTCTTTGCGGAAGAGGAAGCACGCGCCCGTTACCACGTCGGCTCGGACGGCTGGCCCGAGGAAGGCTCGATGGGGGGCTATTAAAGAGTGAAGAGTGAAGAGTTAGGAGTTAGGAGTTAGGAGGATTCCTCAAATCCTTTCCTCATTTCGCATTATTTTTCAGCAGCTTTTGGAATCGGGCAGCGTCCCGATTTTGAAATAAAAAAAGGAGGCAATGATATGGCTGACACTTCTGTAAGCTACAAATGTCCGCATTGCGACGCGCCGCTTTCGTTCCAGCCCGGAAACGACAAAGTGACGTGCGAATACTGCGGCACGGAGCTGGAGATCAGCGCCGTTGAAGAGCTTTTCCAGAAAAAGCAGGAAATGGCGGCAAAAGCGCAGGCCGCGCAGGAGGCGAAATGGGACACCGAGGCCGCCGGCGGAGAGTGGAGCGAGGACGAGATGGCCGCGATGCGGACCTTCACCTGCTCGTCCTGCGGAGCGGAAATCGTCGCCGACGAGAACACGATGGCGACGGAGTGCTGCTACTGCGGCAACCCGACCATGCTGCCGAACCGCTTCAGCGGGATGCTGAAGCCCGACTTCGTGATTCCGTTCAAGAAGACGAAGCAGGACGCGGTGGCGGCGCTGAAGGAATTCTACAAAGGGAAACGGCTGCTGCCGAACGCGTTCACCGCGAACAACCGCGTCGAGGACATCCAGCCGATGTACGTCCCGTTCTGGCTGTTCGACTCCAGCGTCGAGGCCCATGCGGAGTTCCGCGCAGAGAGCATCAGCGTGGTCGAGACGTCTGACGAGACAATCACCGAGACCAGCGTTTACAGCTGCACGCGCAGCGGAACCATGGCCTTCGAGAAGATTCCCGTAGACGGCAGCTCGAAGATGGACAATGACTATATGGAGAGCATCGAGCCCTTTGATTATAGCGAACTGGTGCCCTTCAGTGCGGCCTATTTCACCGGGTATCTTGCCGATAAATACGACGAGGACGCCGAGATGTCGGTGCCGCGTGCGGACAAGCGCGTGGAGGCCAGCGCCATCGAGGTCCTTCAGGACACCGTTGAAGGCTATGATAACTGCTCGACGGAATCCTCCGCGGTCATCAAGTCGGGCGGCAACGTTTCCTACGCGATGGTGCCGGTCTGGATTCTGACGACGCGTTACAACGGACAGCCGTACACCTTCATGATGAACGGGCAGACCGGTAAATTCGTGGGCAGCCTGCCTTACGATAAGTCGAAGGCCATGATGTACTTCGCAGGATCGGCTGCCATTGTGATGTTCATTACCTATTTCATCGCGAAACTGTTTGTTTGAGGGAGGTGTGGCGAAATGAAACGAATCCAATCGGTTTTGACAATATTCCTTGCGCTGTTCGTTGCGCTGGCGGCCTTCAGCTTCCGCGCGGAAGCGGCGGGGGCAGTCTACGATCAGGCCAAGCTGCTCTCCCAAGGAGAGCTTGAAAAGCTGACGGCGGAAATCCAGCGCATCGAGAAAAAGCACAACGTCCGTATCGGCGTCGTGACGCAGAAGACGCTGCAGGGCCGCAATATCGGTCAAGTGGCCAACGCGATGCTCGATCAGGGATACAGAGGTGCGCCTAACGGCGGCATCGTGCTGTTGCTCTCGATGGACACGCGGAAATGGTATATTTCCACGGACAATGCCATGCGTGCGAAAATCACCGACGATAAGGGCATCAAGTACATCGAAAGCGAGATGCTGCCGAAGCTCAAGGACAATAAATTCGGCGACGCGTTCTTGAAGTATACGGCGGCCATTGAAAAATCGCTTGATTATTACGCGGCGGAAGGGAAACCTTACGATCCGTCATCGGAATTCAGCATTCTTGCCGCGATTGTCGCATTGGTCCTCGGCGGGCTCGGCGGATACGGCGTGCGAGAGATGCTTATCAGCAGCATGAGCAACGTAACGCCTGCGGCACGGGCCAGCGAGTATCTTGTGGACGACAGCTTCGACCTGACGGAAAGCGACGACCGCTTCCTGTTCATGAACGTGACGCGCACGCAGAAGTCGAAGAGCTCCGGCGGCAGCAGCGCAAGGGACGAGAGCCACGGCGGCGGCGGCGGATCATTCTAATAGAGTGGAGTGTGAAGAGTGGAGAGTGGAGATAAAATTACGTCATATCTTCACTCTCCACTCTCAACTCTTCACTCTTTTGATTGAGGAGGAATGTTTATGAAGCATAAAAAATGGTTGGGGCTTGCGCTTGCGGTTTGCACGTTCCTTGCTCCGTGGGGCGTCGTGCAGGCGGGCGAGGCGCCGGCGGAGGTTTCCGAGGATTTCGAGCCGACGGAGGGCGCGCCCCTCGGGACGATGGCGGTGGATCCGTCGCTGCGCTCCTTCGGGCTTTACAAAAAAGTCCAGCAGTATGAGGCGATGGGCGAGGGGAAAGTCGTACTCCGCCAGTCATGGCCGGAGCTGTATCTTGCCGACGGCGACGGACGATCCATGCTCGGCTCGAAAAATTTCCCGAAGCTGGCGGCGGCGCTGGAATCTTATAACAACAGCGCACGTGCGGAAGCGCTCCGTGTGCAGGAACAGATGCGCGAGGAGGCGCTGCGGGACTACGCGGAACGCAAAAAGAACGGCTATGGCGATTCATTCAACGGTTACGCCTATGAAAATGATTTGATTATAAAGCGCGCCGACGCGCTCGTCCTATCGTTCCTTGACTCGACATATACTTACACGGGCGGCGCCCACGGCGGACAGATGTACCAAGGCGTGAATTTCGACGCTTCGACGGGCGAGAGGCTGTCACTGAATCAGGTGTTCCCCGACGGCGAACAGCTCGTTGAGGTCCTCATCGAAAAGCTCTACGAGGAAAACAGGCAGGGGACGTTCTTTGACAGCATGGAAGCCACCGTCGCGGATCAAGTCATTCACGACAAGGTTTCATGGGTCATCGAGCCGCGCGGCGTGACGTTCTATTTCAATCAGTATGAAATCGCGGCTTATGCCTCGGGGACGATTACGACGACCATCGGATTCGACGAGCGACCGGGAATGTTCAATCCAAAATACAATCTCGGCCCCGCTTCCTACTGCGAAGAACTGACGACGTTTCCCGCGGACAACGTATGCCTTTACGACGACGGCTCGGGGAAACTTGACACGCTCATGGCATTTGTCGACGACAATCGGTTGAATATCGTGCTGAACGGCAAGGTCGTCTGCAAAAAGGATTTCGTCGGCAACAACCGCGTTCGTCCCGTTTTCGTGCATACGGGCGGCAACAAGAATTTCCTTTACATCGACTACGGCTTCGCCAGCCCGCAAATGGGCGTGGGGCGGCAGATGGACGTGTTCAAACTCGACTCGGGCAAAGCGACTTTCGTGCGGACAGTTCCCTTTTCTTTCCAGAGGACCATCGATCTTGTCAACACCGGTGAAAACTGGATCGGACAATGGATCATGACCGACCCCTACGAATTCAATATCGACGAGCCGCATTTCTCGACAAACGGCCAATCCAAGACCCATACCGTGCAGATCGGCGAGGAAGGATTCCCGACCTTCGGCTGATTTTTGCGCAAACAAAAGCTCCCCTCGACGTCAGTTTGACGTTGAAGGGAGCTTTTGGCGTTTGTTATAAAGAACGTGCTGAAACGGCAACCTTGCAATTCGGATAGTAGGTTATCTCCATCGGGCTGCCCGGTTTCGCCGACGTCACCGCCCGCAAGGTTTCCTGCTCGTCGAAGGATTTGGTGACGGGCATCGGGATGGCAAGCTCTTCGCCGTTTTCTTTGAGGAAAACGGCGTCACGACGTTCCGTAGCCCAGCGGCGGCTCTTGTCCTCATAAACGTGCATCATGCGGAACGAGACTTTTTCCACGACGGGCGGCGCGGAAAGGTCGAGCCGCATCGCGTCGATGCCGCCGAGAAAATGCGGTACGATTTCCGACAACGCGAGCCCCGCAATCACGATTACAAGAATATCGAGGCGCGATCCGGCGCGGGAAACGGCAAGTCCCGAGCCTTCCTCACCGCCGTCCCGACGCAGCCGCATCGCGGCGCGCAACCCGATCCAGATGACCATGAGCGCGACGCCGCCCCAGAG
Organism: Selenomonadaceae bacterium; assembly: GCA_016286075.1. Classification (GTDB taxonomy): domain Bacteria; phylum Bacillota; class Negativicutes; order Selenomonadales; family Selenomonadaceae; genus RUG12372. The sequence continues at coordinate 1,398 of JAEERZ010000039.1, read as the reverse complement.
CACGACGTCGCCGCCGGCCGAAAGCAGCAGCCCGGTTTTCCCGTACCAATGGAAAATCCCCGAGACGTTCCCATCGGCAAAAAAGCCGCCGAAAAACAGCCCAAGCGCGCCGTACAGCGCCATGCGCCATCCTGCCGTCATATCCTCAAGCTGCCGCGCCCGCGCTAAAAGCAGTACGGCAAAGACAAGTACAAGACCAAGTGCCGAAAAAAACATGCGATGTCTCTCCTTCTTAAATATCCGCCCATCACTATACCATTTCCGCGCTGATTCTTCAACTTGCAGGCGGGGCATGGTATAATATAGTGTAAAGGAGGGTGCTCATGAGACTGATTGTCGGTATTTCCGGCGCCAGCGGCGTCGTGATGGGATATGCTTTATTGAAGGCGTTTCGGGAAGCGGGCGTTGAGACGCATCTGGTCGTCACTGAGGCGGCGGAAAAAACGCTGGCCTGCGAGACTTCGCTTCGGGCGGAGGATTTGAAGGGGCTGGCGGACGCTTTTTACGACCCGCGGGATATGGCGGCGCGCATTGCCAGCGGCTCCTTTGCGTCGGACGGCATGATCGTGATTCCCTGCAGCATGAAGACGCTGGCAGGGATTGTGAGCGGATACGCGGATAATCTTATGCTCCGGGCGGCGGACGTCTGCCTGAAGGAAGGGCGGAAGCTTGTGCTGGTGCCGAGGGAGACGCCGCTGTCTCTTGTGCATCTTCGCAATCTGAAGGCGGCGGCGGAAGTTGGCTGCGCGATTGTGCCGCCAATGCTGACCTTTTACGGCGGGGCGGACACGGTGGGAAAGCAGATTGACCATATCATTGGAAAGATTTTTTTGCAGTTCGGGCTTGCCTATAAAAACAGTACGTCGTGGAACGGCGTTTGACGAGGGAACCGGGGAAAACATTTGGTGCGAGTGCGGCACGAAATATTTTCCCCGGTTTTTATAATAATCCCCGTTAGAAATGTCAATTTCTTACGGGGATTTATCAGGCGGCATTTGCGCCAACAGCGCAAATGTAGCCTGCGCAGCAGGCGGATCTTCAGTTAAAAAAATTAATATTTTTTAGTCGAAGAATAGTATGAGATTTCACTTGGGCAATTGTGAAGAATCTTGTATAATAAGAGCATAAGATTCATTCGGAACAGCGAGAAGGAGGCCGGAATATGAAGGAGTACACTTTCCATTACGGACGGGGGACGAAGAAGTTTTCCGTGGACGAGAGCCGGGTGCTGAAGGTCATCGAGATGCCGAAGCAGCCGCTTTTGACCGATATCAAGGCTGCGGTGCTGGACGCGATCGAGCATCCCATCGGAACGCCGCCGCTGTCGAAAATCATAAAACCCGGCGACACCGTCACGTTCATCTGCAACGATCCGACGCGCGTCGCGAACAGCTTCGA
>JAEERZ010000321.1 GCA_016286075.1 Selenomonadaceae bacterium | reverse complement strand
CGAGATTTGACTTCATGTCCCTCGCTATCATCTCTGCCTGCTTTCTTTTTCAAATTGTCCGCCGTCGGACGTGCAAAATTTCTGTGGTAGGAAAGTAGAAAAATCCAACTTTCCTACTTTCCAACTTTCTTACTTCAAAAATTTCATTCGTTTCAATTCAGCCTTCCGACCTCGCTCGCCTCCGGGCTGATCGAGATGGAAAGAGAATTGTCGCTCTGCCACATGCCGTTGATCGCCATCGCATAGTCCACGCGGATTTCTCCCGACACCGTGCCGTAAGAGATCTCCATATTCCGCGTCCTGACCGACAGCGTCAGACTGCCGAGCGGCGTCACATATTCGCTGGTGCTTTCCATTCCGTTCGCAAAATGCTGCTCCTGCGTAACCGCGCCGCTGCGGGTCAGATGCAGCCGGTCCGGCTCGATCTTCAGCATCGTGGAAATCGACTCGTCCGCCATGTGGTCGTCGTACAGCACATAATGCATTCCGTTTTTATAATAATGGCGACCCTCCGCCACCACTTCGACAGCGTTCGTCTCGCCGTCCGCGCCCGTCTGCTCGCCGCGGACCTTCACGATGACCTTGTCCATTTGTTCACCTCGTCGAAAAAACATACTATATTATTATATCCCACGCCGCTCGTTCCGTCTATGGGAAAATTATCGGCAGAACGGAAAATTCTTTTTCCGGGGGTGGGCGTCGCCCTCCCCCGGATCCCCCACCCACACGAGGGGCGTTCCCCTCGTGGCTCCCTGAAAGGCCCTGTGGGGCCAAGATTCCGCGGTGAAAGCTCAGAATGGCTTCTCGGTTTGTTTATCCCGCGATTAAGCTCTTGATGACTTCGACTTTAGCCCATTTTTGCGGGTTTGGATTTCGCGGCGCTAACAATCAACTCTGTAACTTGGCTAATATATAAGCCGCTGAAACCTTTATCGCGGGATAAATAATCGCCTAAGTAAACACAATCGCACGCCGCGGAATCCCTGGCTCCGCAGAGCCCTTCCGGGGGATTCACAAGGGGTTCTCCCCTTGTGTGGGGAGGTTTGGAGGGGCGAAGCCCCGCCAAATCTATTAGGTAAAGATGAATATGGGAATCGTACAAGCCATCGCCAAGACCTTTCGCCAAGACAAAAAAATATCGCCGTGAGGCATAAAAAAAGCGAGGCTCACGCCCCGCTCTCTTCTTACGCCTGCACGGCGATATTCAGTTCCATGATTTGTCCGCCGAGATCCATATCCACGACGAGATAATTCTCGCTGCTGATCTTGATTTGGAAATCCTGTCCCACCGTCAGGCTCGGCGTGGAAATATCCACGGTGTAGCCCATGGCCGCGAGATTCGTCGCCGCGTTGGCGGTGAGCATATTGCTCATCTCCGACAGCGCGCTTTGCGCCATCTCGTCGAGCTCCTCGACGGGCATCCCCATCATCATCTTGGAGGCGATAAACTTGGCGGCGTCCGCCGACAGATTGTAAACGACGTTGCCCCGAAGGCCTTTCGTAAAGCCGACAATGATGGAAACGCCGAGGCTCTGGCAGGTTTGATGTTTCACGCCCATTTTCGTGCGCTTCGGTACGTCAAAACCCATCTGCGGCATAACGGCGACAAGGGCGTCGATGAACGGATTAACTAATTTTGCATCCATGCCATTATTCCCCCTCCGCGAAACCTACATTCATGCAGACCTTGCCAAAACGGGTCTTTGCCTCGATATAGTAAGAAGAGATCTTGAAATTCGCGATGCGGATATTCTTGCCTACGATAGTACCCGGCGGCGAAATGCGCATATCGACGTCCTTGAGGTCGTTGACCACGGAAGCGCAGCGGCCGACGATGATATTGGCCGCTTCCTCGATAACGTCGCCGGCCTCCTCGGCCGTCATCCGCTCGTCCTCTCCCTTCATCATGATGGCCTTCGCCATGGCGAACATGGTCTCCGTGTCCATATAGACGATGGCGCGCCCCATGGGCGACCCGGTCAGGCCCACGATGACGGCGACGCCGGAAGGAATATCGAGATAAGAACCTTCCGCGCGCTCCATCGACATCTCGCTGTGGACGCCGACAAGGCTGAAAAGGCTCTGACGCAGCACTTTGGAAAAGGACTGGATGTAAAGGTCCCGAATACTGGTATTGCGCTTGACGTCGTCCGAGACGATGCAGGAAAGCGCGTCAATAAGCTCATAGGGACTGACCGGCTTTTGCAGGAAGGAAGAGATGCCTACCTCACGGCCGCGTTCCATAAGGCTCGCGTCCTTCATGGCGCTGATCATGACGATGCGGGCGTCGGGATCGATCTCCCGAAT
>JAEERZ010000038.1 GCA_016286075.1 Selenomonadaceae bacterium | reverse complement strand
CGAGCCCGACCGTCTCTTGGGCTATCCGGTTTACACTTCGACCTACGCTCCGGCCATCGCTCCGGGCGCGGCGGTCATCGCGTTCGGCGATATGAGCTACTACAACATCGGCGACCGCGGCACCCGCACCATTCAGGAGCTTCGCGAGCTCTATGCGGGCAACGACATGACGGGCTACGTTATGAAGGAGCGCGTCGACGGCGTCCTCGTGCTGCCGGAGGCCGTGAGGGTACTGAAGATTGCGTCCTGATGACGCTATGAACTGTAATGGGGAGTCTTGTCGGCTCCCCATTATTTTTTGAAGGGAGGCGGGCTATGTGTCTGTGACGCTTGAAGAACTCAAGGACTATCTGAGGATCGACACGCCGGATGAGGACACTTTGCTTGAGGGGCTTCTTGCCACGGCGGAGAGTCTTTGTACGGCTGTGGCACGGGCGGAGGACGCTGAAGAGTACGCGTCTCTCGGCAGTCCCGCGAAAACCGCTGTCCTTTATGCGGCGTCCTATCTTTACGAGCACCGCGATGAGGCTGACCACAGGGAACTCATGCTGACGCTCCGGGCGCTTCTTTTCGGTGTAAGGAAGGAGACTTTCTGATGCGGCGCACCACAGTGAACACGATCCGGAACCGCGTGACGGTCGAAAAGGCGGTCAGCGTCATGAACGAGCGCGGCGTTGAAACCTTCGTCTACACGGGTGAGAGAGACTTCAAGGTCTGGGCGGATATAGAGCCTTTCGGGACACGTATCGTGGACCATGAGGCGGAGACGGTGCCGGAACTCGAATACCGTGTCACCATCCGCTATCGGGCGGATATTTCTCTTCACGACCGCATCGTGTACGGCGGCAGGATTTTGGAGCAGACGCTGCCGCCGATGGATATCGACGGGCGGCATGTGTGGCTCCAGCTCCAATGCCGGGAGATAGTGGAGGTGGGACCATGACGAGTATTGAACTGCAGACGAGGGTCAAGGTTGCGCTTACGGAGGCGCTTTCCGTCCCCGTCTTGAAGTATGTCCAGGAGTACAAGGGACGCAATGGCCGTCCTTTCGTGGTCTATCAGGAAATCTCGAATGCCCCGGCGCTCCATGCCGACGGCAGGGAGATGGGATTTCGGAGCACTTTCCAGATTTCCATCGGGACTGCGGACGACGAGTACGGGGAATTGGAAGCGAAGGTCGAGGCCGCGATGACCTCGCTTGGATTCATGCGGAAGGACGCGCACGACATCCATGATGACATCTATTTCCGCGTCATCCGTTTCGTCATCGTGTGCGGGAAGTAGAGGAGGAACCAAGATGGCGGGGAAGAAGCGTACCGGCGCGTTTATCCGGGGAAGAGTAACCGGCGGCATCATTTCGTCCATCCTGCGGGAGCGAGGGCAGAAGGCGGTGGAGATGGCCGGTGCGGAGGTGAAGAAGCAGGCGGAAATCATCCGGGATGATGCGAAGAGCCGATGCCCGGTCGATACGGGAAAACTCGCCGCATCCATCAAGGTCGTGGAATATAACGGCGGGCTTTACTGCCGCATCTCGGCGGATGCGAGGAACAAGAAAGGCATAGCGTACGGGCAGTTCGTGGAGTTCGATCCGCGTATTGCCCGTCCGTTTATGTATCCGGCCTTCGACGCCAACAAGGACGCGGCGAAGGAAGCCATCATAGAGGCGGTCAGGAAGGCACTGACCGAGGGGTAAGCAAACACAGAAAGGAAAGTGATTAATATGCCACTGACACCAGGAATGGTAAGCTCGAACTTTATCGGCGTCCAGCATCTCCATGTGGCGAAGATGCTGACGGACGTCGCTGGGGAGAATCCGGCGACTACATACGAGACTCCGGTGGATATGGGGAAGGTCCTGATCTCGGTCAAGATCCAGCCGAAGAACAGCGAGGCGCAGCTTTACGCGGACAACCAGAGCATCGAGGCGTCCAACGTCATCAGCGAATACACGCTGACCTTCGATACCGCCGCGCTCCCGCTCGAATACAAGGCATACCTCTTGGGGCACCGGGTGGACGACGGCGTGATGACCGTTTCGAGCAAGGATTCTGCGCCCTATTTCGGCATCGCGTTTCAGAGCGACAAGGCCAACGGGACGGCAAGGTTCGTGAAGTTCCTCAAGGTCAAGTTCAACGAGCCGGAGGAATCGAGCAGCACGAAGAACGAGAACATCGAGTACCAGACGCCGACGATGACCGCGACGGCCATCTACCGCATCTCGGACGGGCTGGCCGCAAAGTACGCGGATGAGGAGTCGGCGGGCGCGGATTCCGAAGCCATCGCGAACTGGTACACGGCTATGTGAGGTGCGAAAGATGGAAGCATTGGAAATCAACGGGAAGAAGTACGAGCCTAAGCCCATAACGATGAAATCGTGGCGTGCGCTTTTGGCGTGGGACGAGAAGGAGCGGAAGGAAAGCCCCGACCTCTCTAAAAGGCTGGACGGTTATCTTTCCATCATTGCTCTTACTTACGGCGTGGAACAGGAGGAACTGGAAGGCATGGAAGTATCGGAAGTCATCCCTGTCTACCGGGCCTGTGCGCAGCACATCTTCGGCGCGGCTTTTTCGAGGCTTGAGAAACTCCCAAACGGGGAAGCGGTCGAAGGGCCGCAAGACTGACGGCATACGAGAGCGTATTGCTATTTTACCACCGCTTGCAGGAGCGGTACGGATGGACGATCGAGGAAGTGGACAAAGCTGACATGGCTTTCGTGCTTGACCAGCTCCTGGTCATCGACAAGGCGGAGAACCCGCCGGTTTACATTGAGGATGTGGTGTTCTGATGGCGGACAAGGGACAGACGATTGCGAGCCTTTACCTGTCTTTGGGCGTCGACCTCTCCGAGCTTGACGAGGGGCTTGCCCTGGCGGACAGGAGCGTGAAGGACGCCCTTGCAAAACTGAACAGCGAGAACCGGCAGGTGAAGATTCAGGCCGACATCGACATGGCCAAGCTGGAGGGGACCGGGACGGTCCTCGACAAGATCAAGGTCAAGTACGAGGCCATCACGAAGCAGCTCGAGATACAGAATCAGAAGACGCTGATCCTCCAGCGGAATCTTGAGCAGGCGCAGAAAAGCGGAGCGCCGGACAGGGTGCAGAGCGCGGCAAAGCGCAGGCTGATGGAGCAGCAGCTCAATACGGCAAAGATGGAGGCGGAGCAGCGTCGCCTTTCCTCGATACTAGGCATGAGCGGCGGGGACGGGGGGACAGGAAGTGCTCTCGGGGGTCTGAAGGACCTTGCGCTTGCGTCCAAGGAGGCGGGCGGCGGCGTATACGGCCTTGTCGAGGGGCTTGCCAGCCTTCATCCGACGGCGGCAGCCGTAGCCGCGGCGCTTGCGATGACTGTCGGCGTACTGTGCAAGCTCAAGGACGCCATGATGGATGCGGCAAACGCCCAGGCGTCTGTGTACGAACTGGGGAGCCAGATTGGCGTCACGACGGAGCAGGCGAAGAAACTCGTCGCCGTCACGAGCCTCGCGGCGGGCGGAGGAGACGCCTATACGCTCCATACATGGCTTTCAGGCTTGAACAAACAGATCATGACCGCGGGCGAGAACGGGAACCTTGCGACGAAGACGCTGGAAAAGTTCGGTGTATCCCTAAAGGACAGCGAAGGGAAGATCGTGGACGAGTCGGAGGCTCTCGACCGTCTGGCGGAGGGTTTCAAGAAGGCGCAGGCCGCGGGACGGATCGAGGAATACGCCGACGGGCTCGGCATGCGCTCGCAGTTCCTCCTCGATCTCATGAACAAGCTCGAATCCACATACAAACCTACGGCGGAGAGCCTTGATAAGAAGGGCATCTTCAATCCGGAGGGCGCGGCGGAACTTACGGACAACGTGGCGAAGCTGGAGATGCATGTCACCCGGCTCAAGCAATCCTTCGGGGCGGCGCTTATCCCGGTGGGGAACGCGATCGTTCCAGAGATTACGGAAGTCATCGAGAGCATCAACGGCATTATTTATCGCATGGCGAACTGGCGGGAGTACTACGGAATCGCCCCCGATGCGGATGAGATCGCAGAGCGGGAGACCGAGGCGGCGGAGAAGGCCGCAAAACGCGAGTCGGCGCTTGCGGAGATCAGACGCAAGGAAGAGGAGCAGGCCGAGCGGCAGCTCCAGGAAGACTTGAACGAGATTCGACTCAAGTACCATGCTTCGGCGCAGGAAAGGGAACTTGCCGACATCGAGAAGAAAAAGCAGGCCGAGCTCGCCAAGGAGGGCGAGGTGGCTGCGGAGCGGAGCCGCATCGAGAAGAAATTCGCTGCCGAGCGCGAGGAAATCCTCGCCAAATACGACAAGCAGCGCCGGGAAATGGACACGAGCCTCAAGGACAGTATCCTTTCCGTGACGGGGAGCGACCTTGAGAACGCGCTCCGCGATATCGACAGGAAGGCCGAGGAGCTGCGTGAGAAATACAGGGCGGCGGGCGGTACGCTCACGGACGAGTCGGCAGGGCTTATCGACAGGAACGCCGAGGCACAGAAAGCCAAGGTGATGGAAAACTTCGAGAGGGACACGGTCTCGAAGATCAACGATATCTGGCGCACTGGGCTTGAGCAGCGGCTCGCCGCTATCGACAGGGAGACGGAGGCCTGGAAGAAGAAGGGCGTGGACGAGGCGGCTGCCACGAAGTGGGCGGAGCAGGCCAAAGCGGACGCCATTGTGAACCGCAACCGGGCGGTCATGACGCAGGAGCGGGAGGCGCTGAATGCCTATCTCACGGGCGGCATGAAAGGCTTGGAAGCCTACCAGATGAAAAAGGACGATTACATCGGTCAGCTGGACGTCCAGACGCTCAATGCCTTCGACGCCGCCAAGAAAGCGGTGCTGCAGAAGATGTACGGGGGCGGGCTGACAGGTAGTTCGGGTGAGGCAGGCGGTATGAGCAGCCTCCAGGCTCCGATGCAGACCACGGCGGACTACACGAAGGCCATCTATGAGTACGTTGCCAAGGGAATCGTCACGGATGTGAAGTCCCTGCCCACAGCAGACCTTTCAAACGTCATCAATGGAAGCCGGTCAGCGTGGGATTCGCCGGAGATACAGAACTATCTGAACGACGGTCAGGCCCCTGGTGGGGGCGGCGGTTTGGCGGACAAAGGAGCGGGCATGGAAATCATCCGGGGTACGCAGTCAAACCTTGATGCGGCCACAAGGGCTATGATGAACGCCGGGCACGACATGGAGATCATCCGGGGGACGAAGTCGAGCTACGACAGGCTCAGCGAAGCTGGCGGGAGGGACGGCATGGCGGCGGTGAACCAGAGCCTTCAGGGAATCCTTGCAAGGATGGACGTCAACCGTTCAAGACCGTCAAACGATGTGGACATCACGGTGAACATCGACACGGCGGTGACGGAGGACAGCGCGTCCATGGCGAAACTCGCGGACGCCGTGGCCGACAGAATTACGCCGAAGGTGGAGCAGGCACTGGGAGGGAACGGATATGGCTATTAGGATCGGCAATGCCTTGTCGCTCTCGAATCCGGAGAGCGAGACTATCACACCGGATGACAGGCAGCAGACCATCGAGATTCTCGGCGGTGTTTCTGTTCAGGATTTCGGGCATATCGAGGCGGGGGACAAGATAGCATGGACGCTGGACTTTTCCCCGGAGGCGTGGGAGACAATCAAGAGCTATTGGGACAGCCGAGTCATCGTGGATGTGAGAGATGCGGGCGGCAGGACGTTTCAAGGCCGGGTGGTGGTCAAGAGTTATCGCCGGAAAGTGCGCTTCGAGTCACACATCACAGCGAATATTGAGATTTGGAGGTCATGAGCATGGCAAATCCCTATATGAATCTTTATATGGGCAACCCTACCGCAGGCGGGACGGATGGAACCATCGTCTCGCTGGACGGGAGTCAAACCAGCCCAGTCATGTTTACCCTGGATGCGGCGGAGGAAGAGAGCGGCACGCAGGTCTTGGCGCTTCGCTGTGAGGATGGTTATTCCACCCATGGGGAAACGGAGGTCACGTTCACCGGGGAGACAGCCTCCAAGTGGAGCGTGTCGCTCGACGGTTTTAACTTTAGTGAGAGCATCGCCATCGCGACTCCCATCGGGGCGGGGAACACGCTGTTCTATGTCCGGGCTGAGTCCTCGTATGATGAGAACCCCGGGAACGACTCCAGCGTCTTTATCAAGGTGACGGCGAAAATCGTGCCGTCCGAGTAAAGGAGGCACATCATGGCATGGCGATATGAGAACCCCGGCACAGCGGATCTGCTGACCGTTGCCGGGACGACCGTTTTGTGTAACCATGCGTCGAGAACCGGAATCGCTTTTTATCAGAAAGGACGCAAGGCTTGCTTTGGCATCCAGAAAGCTGCGGAGGTATGGATAAAGTTTGACGTCTACTTCTATGACGGGGGCTGTCTTCGATGCTACAACACCAGCAGTAGGGCCGGGGATACGGGAATCCGCCTGAATGGGTTTGTGACCTCGAGATCGGACTGCAGAAACTTCTGGATCAATGATTCGGGGTTACTCCATGAGGCCGGAGTTCTTTACGGACTCCACTCTGTCAAGTTGCATCTTCGGACAGGGGTCAGCGACGGAGTAATGGAAGTCTATTTCGATGACGGAACGGCGCCCTATTACAGCTATACGGGCAATGTGAACCGCGGCGATACGTTTGATAACATCTTTATCCAGTCAGATAACAGCAAAGCGCTGATCAGCAATGTGATTATCTCCGACGCCGATATCAGTATGGACGAGATTTTGTCCAGCGGAGTGCAACCGTTCAAATACTGTAACCTCGGGACAGCTAACGGCCTTACTGTTTCCGGGACAACGGTTGCAACAGACACCAAGTCGAAAACTGGGACTGCGTTCTGGCAGCCGTCGCAGACGGCCTGCTTTGGTGCTCCGCCCATGGACGAGGTTTGGATCAAGTTCGATCTTTTCCATACGGCAGGAAAGTCACGGTTTCGGGCCTATGCGAATTCAAGTGCAACCACAGGTATATGCCTGCAGGATAGCACTGCCGACACGGTCATTTCTTTTCTGCAGGACAGGAACTACAGTGCCGACAATACTTACACACTGATTCCTGAAAAGGTGCAAACTTACCTCCTCCATCTCTTGTCCGACGCTTCAGCTGGGAGCCTCGAGTTATGGGTAGACGGAACGAAGGTATTTGACCATCGGCATTCGACCATTGCACCTCTGGAATCGTTGTATTTGCAGAGCGATGATGAGAACAACCTCTTCTCGAATGTCATCATCTCAAATCAGGAGATTCTTTTTGATGAGTGGGCGGACGGGACATATGCCGTGTTTCTCGATGGGGACACGGGAAGAAGGGTGCAAAACACCGTCCGGCTTTTAGGTGATACATGGAGGAATATCGCCGCCAGGTTTTATTTCGATACGCTGCGGAGTGTTGCACAGCCGGTTTACATGGAAGCCGATACGCAAAGGGAGACAGTTCGCACCGTCGGCTTATACGGAAGGACAAAGCGGAAAATGGCAGGACGTGTCCGGGTTAAGGGCGACACTTTGCGGAAGCGCCCTGAGCGCCTATTCGTCCGTTTCAATGGGCAGGAGGAGGTGCGCGGCACCCGGCAGGTCCGGCTGTTCCTTCAAGAGAGGACGCTTTCGGATCGATTCTCTTTCGAGACCACAAGGCGTTTTGCTATCGGGCAGCGTGTCCGAGGGGAACTCTTGGATTTTCCCTATGTATTCGACATCGAATCCACCTCCGAGCGGGATCTGGTGCAATCATGCACCGGGATGTATGACATCGACCTCTTGATGAACCGTCCCGTGGTGTTCCGAGTTGGCGCAGGTGACTGTGCCTATTATCGCGCGAGGATACAGCCAAGTAATTATGCTGTCAAGGGCCTCGCCAAGGGAGCCTTTGCCAGCACGATACTCCGTAAAGCCGCGGCAGGACTCAGTCTCCCGTTGGTGTTGGATTTCTCGGATTTCGTTCCCTCGGCTTACCAGCCGTCATACAGCGCAGAGTTCGACACCCCCGGAACGACAGCAGAATACTTCAATGGGAGCGTTTATCTTGGCACAAACGGGGGAAGGGTGAAGGAAACCTTCGAACCGTATGAGGCGTTCTCGACTTATCAGAGCGTACTTTCTGGTCTCTTCTCATGGTCGACCGCTGCGCCGCGGATGCAGGTCAATGTGTTCATTAGGAATGGCGTCATCCACGCGCTTCAGCGTGGACGAGAGAAAGGCGTGATTGACCTGACGCCGCTCCCGCATACGAGACCGCAAATTGACCGGGAAATCGTACGGACAATGTGGGCAGGCAATCCCAACGCATCGGAAGGAGGACGGCAACTTGTCTGGGGTGACTGGTACATTTCGAGCGCCACGGCGCCGGAGGATAATCCGAGGCCGACAAGCCCCATCAAGGAGCATGAGCAACGGAACGCCGACGGAAGCAGGACAAGAAGCAAGTTCAACTATGACGAGACCCCTCGTGGCTCATGGCTGAATCACGCACATGTCATCACTTATGACAAAAATGGAAAAGAGGTCGGGCAGGCTTCGACAGACTACAGACGGCTTGATACAGGGCAGCGATACGGTCATACCTATGACGGGGAAGGCACGCCGCTGGCTGACACACTCGACACATACCGCTACCCGGACTGGCCCAATGAGACAGTACGCCAAGCTTGGCAATGGTGGGACACGATGACGCTCAATATCGACTACGACTGGAAGACAGTGGAAGGGGATAGTATTGCGGGCGGATCTTCCATTGCTGTGGAGGATGCCGAGATGAGGCAGGCCATCTATGAAGAGATGAAATGGATGGATCGAAAAGTGCGGGAGGAGGTGCATCTCGACATCGTAGACAACATCGCAGGCGGTGTGCATACGATTCAGCACATTTTCGATTTTTTCACGCGGTATCGGCTGGACGGGAAAGAGTATTTCCTCATAAGTAACCAGATTACGCTGACTCCGCGGTCGTTCACGCAGTCACTTAGATTGGTGAGGTGGTATTGATGGGAGGAGTGGACGGGCTTTGTGCCGCTTTGCGTCAGGCACAGATGCGAAAGAAAGAGCCGCAGATGGCGGAACAGGGGCGCATTCAAGGAAAGTCTGTCGTGGTGAAAAACAAGGTATATAAGCTGGCAATTGCTATAGATGCCCCTCTAAAGGAGGGCGATACGGTATGGGTCCAGTTTGCCGAGGGAAACACGGCGGTGGTGATAGGGGTATAGACATGTATATGACAAGAATTCATGCCATGGGAACAGGCTGGCGCGGCGGCAATGGAGAAAGACTCGTCATGGCGGGAAATCTTCCCTACAAGAGTGGGGACACCGTATGGACCGACGGGCGCATCATCTATGGATGGACTGGACGAGATGAGCCGACAAGGCAGTGGTCTTACGGGGAAGAGGGGATTCCCATCCACAATCCGGGCTATGGGATGTATTTGTTCCGGGGTAGAGACAATTGCAAGCGGTATGCCGATGATAAGGGGTGGTATGCCTTCGCCAATGATGGTGGGAGCAGCTGTGGCTTTTCTACGGAAATCTTTATCAATGTCATGGATATGGATATTGGAAAGGACGGCAGTAAGTGGGTGCTTTCATGGAAGGACGCGCAATATGTGCTGAATACGCCCCATCAATTGGCATGGGAGAGCGGAGGATTTGCCAAGCCGGAAGGTCGGTCCACGGTCGTGGCTGTTTGGCAGGAACAAGGGAACATCTCGGTTGTAAAACAGGATAACGACGAGTCAACCACGCAGACATTCCGAGAGAGTGCCAAACGCCTCTCCGTCGTGGAGGCAGGCGAAGCGACTGAAAGCGATACGACATTCGCCGTAACTCACGGGGGCGTGTCTGAAAGAAGGAGCCTTAAGGAGTACGCGGACGCAGCGATAGAGGCTTTCAACGCCACTGCCGCCGAGAAACTCTGGAGTAGTGTTCACCTTGAAAACTGCGTTAATTCTATGACGCTTCGCATCGTGGACGGCAAAATCGATTCCGAAGGTAAGCTGTCACTTTATATTCTTGCTCAGATGAAGGGATTTGCGTTCAGGGATATGCAGAAGGAGGGACTCCGGGGAAACCTTTTGCAAAGCTATTCATCCAGCCCAAATGGCGCCGGGAGAATTCATCTAAAGTGGGAGTACACGGTTGATGTCGCGCCGTATCCTGTGGATGCTACCTTTTGCGCCGAGTTTACCTGCACCCTCCATCTCCATGTGGATGGAGAAACGGTCGAGAAGGTGTTCGAGGCCGTGAACTGTCCGGGGTATGAGGGCGGATACAATTCCAGCGGGGCCTTTGCGGATGCCTCCAACGTCTTCGGCGGAATCAATCACGCGAGGGAGGACGGGAGCTTATGGTTTGCGACGTCCGGGGATATGCGTACCTACTACAGTACGCTCTATGAGGTGGATGTCCATGATGGGGGAGCGCTGAACGGCATAATATTTCCCGAGACAAAGGTTTGTACGAGTTCCCCGTCCCTAACTGTATGTACTCGCGTCGAAGGTTTCGACGCCATCGCGGAGGAGAACGCATGGCCGTTCCAGATGCCCATCCAAGACGGTTATTATGCCGTAATCTCGCCAAGTGCCATAGGGCTTTCTTATGGGAGCCTTGATTATTACGATATGCGAACGTATCTTGGCTGTTTCCAGCAGGTATTCGGCCCAAGTGATGAGATGGTGGTGGATACGGAGGATTGGCCTTACGGCCTTCTCTCCGTCCGGGCGATTGTGCCCATCGACGAGGAGGAAGAAACATACCTCATTCATGCAGTATCCTCCCCTTATGATTACAACGGGAGAGTATACACATATAACAAAAAGGAGGGGGTGCAGCCGGTGGAGGTGCCTGTGTCCGACAATGAAGAAGAAACGGGGACCGCCATGATGTCGACCAATACTCGCTTGCGATGGATGAAGCACGCGAGGGCTTTGAAGAGTATGTGAGGATAAAGATAATCGTATGAAATGGAGGATGAGTATTATGCCGAATGATATGGATTCGATGTTCAAGGCGGTAGATGGGTTTGTCAGTAATTTCGGGCTGAAGCTGGGGGCAAGCGCGGCGCTGAACATGACAATGGACCAACACGTCACCCTTTTTGGGTGCTTCACGTTTCTCGTGTTCCTTGACTGTCTGACGAGGTGGATTGCCATCAGTTACAAGCATCTGGTGGATAATGGTGAGGAACATCCGTCGCTGATTCGTTCGATTTACAAGATCCCCTCCGCAAGGCGGGCGGGGAAGATCGATAGCCGGACGATGAAGGAGCAGGGGCTTGGGAAACTCCTCCTGTATGTCGTATGCGTCATCGTGGCGGCGGTCGGGGATTTGATGATGGTAACGATCCACGCGCCGGTATGGATGGTGAATCTGATGGTCGGGTACATGGTAGTCACCGAGACGCTGTCTGTGGTGGAGAATCTGAGTGACGCGGGCGTGGAGTCCCTCGCCCGTCTTGTGGCAAAACTGAAAGGGAGGCTGTGATTATGGCTGAGAGCATGAAGGGGAAAAGGGGCATCGACGTTTCGGAGAACAACGGATATATCGACTGGGAGGCGGTGAAGGAGGCGGACATCGACTTCGCCATCGTCCGCCTCGGTTACGGGAACTGCCATCTCGACAGTTGCTTCTACGACAACGTGAACGGGGCGCTGGACGCAGGTCTTGAGATCGGCGTCTATTATTATAGCTACGCTCTGTCTGTGGATGCGGCGAAGCGCGAGGCGGATTTTCTCGTGGATACGCTGTTGGACTGCGGCCTGCCGATGGAGAGGCT
>JAEERZ010000037.1 GCA_016286075.1 Selenomonadaceae bacterium | reverse complement strand
AATTTCCGCCCGCTCCTTCACGATTTTTGCCTGCTCTTTTTCGCTTTTGTCCGTGTCGGCCGCAAAAACGGCGGTCGTCATCAGGCAGAGCACAAGCGCCGTCATCAATAATGCCGCCATTTTTTTCATAAACTTGTTCATTTTTATCCGCCCTTTCTCTTCGTATATGTGTACTTTGACATTTATATTTTATTCCCCTGCTGTGCCGGAATCAAGGTAAAGTTCCAGAATGTAAAAAGAGGGACTGCCGCAAAAAGATTTTTTCTTCCGCGGCAGCCCCGTTCAGTAAATTATCGACTTTTTCATCGGTTCAAAAATACGAGGCCGATCATGCAGATGATTGCGCCGAGGATTTTGCTCCACGAAATCGTCTCATGGAACAGAAAATAACCGAGGCATAAAAGCGCCATGGCAAGAAACGCGCTTTGCGTGAGGAAGCCGGTGCTGACGGGCCATCCTGCCTTGTAAGCGTAAATCCATCCAGTTTCCAGCCCGACGACGGCAAGGCCGAGAGCGACGGGCGCCCAGTTCAGCCTGCCGTATTCCTTCCACAAATCGGCACCCTGCGTCAGGGAAAAATATAAAATCCCGGAAACGACCGCCCCTATGAGGTATGTAACCGTCAGCGTCGCGAAGGGATTCATCGCCTTTGGGACGGACTTGGCGCATATCTGATAGATAATATTTGCAAGAATGACCAATGCCATCGGCCAAATGTAAGAGACCATACTGAATCAATCCCCCAAGTTCAAGATTTGGCCTGTTTTGACGGCAGGTTCCCAACCGTTTCCACGAGATGCATTTGGGCGCTCGCTGTCCTTTCGCAGGGGTTCATCCGTAGAGGAGCCGCTCCCCGTACGCGGCGAACACGCCCGTTTCTCCCGCGGTAAGAAGCGACAGTCCTGCCCGCGCCGGGCCGCAAAAAACGGCGCGCCGCCCAAACCGTCGGGCCCGCGCGCCGTTTGCATGTACCGGTTCTATTAAATCTTGAAGGCAGACGTCGCGTTCTTGAGCTCCATCGCAAGATTGGAAAGCGCGTTGCTTGCCGACGCGATTTCCGCAGACGCCGTGGACTGCTCCTCCGCCGCCGACGAAATCACCTGCGTGTTCTGGGAACCCTCGCGGCTCACAGTGTCGATAGCGTCGATCGACGTGACGATATTCTGCATGCCGTTGTCGATCGTCTTCGCCGACTGCTTGATTTCGGAGATTTCATGGTTGACCGACGCCACGCGGCGATTGATTTCCTCGAACTGTTCCGCCACGGCGCGGATAGACGCGAGGCCGTTGGTAACTTCGCCCGTGCCGCCTTCCATCGAGGCGACCGCCGCTTCCGTGTCTTTCTGGACGTCCCCAATCAGCAGGGAAATATTGTCCGCCGCCGCCGAAGACTGTTCCGCCAGTTTCCGCACTTCCTCCGCGACGACCGAGAACCCTCGGCCGGCCTCTCCGGCGCGGGCCGCCTCGATGGCCGCGTTCAGCGCGAGCAGATTTGTCTGCTCCGAAATCTGGGAAATCGTTTCCACGATCTGCCCGATCTGCGCCGAATTTGCCCCCAGCTTCCTGACGACGTCCGCGGAAGCCGAGACGCTGCCTTCGATGCCGCTCATTTTCGCGATGGCTTCGTTCATCAGACGCGCCCCGGACTCTGCAGCGTCTGCCATCTGCTTCGCGCTCTCGGAGACTTCGTCCGTTTGCTTCGCCATCGCCTCGATATCGTTAAAGGCTGTGTCAATGGTCTGCTTCGTAGCGTCGACGCTGCTCAGCTGCTTCTCCATGCCTTCGGCCACCACGCCGGCCGTCTTCGTCACATTGGTGGCGGTCTCCGCCGCCTGACGGGAGCTCGACGCCAGCCCTTCGCTGGCCGCCGAGACCTGCTCCGAGCTGTTCTTCATCTTGACGATCAAGCTATAGACGTTGTCCTTCATGCGGTTGAACTCGGTCGCCATTTCGCCGAACTCGTCGGTGGAATCGACTTCCAGCGGGTTCATGCGGAGGTTGCCTTCCGCGATTTCATGCAGGCCCTGATTCAACAGGACGAGACGGCGCACAACGCCGTTCGCGAAGAAGAACAGGGAGCCGGTGAGAAGAAGGACGCCGATAGCCGTGAGGCCGATGTAGAGATACCGGAGCTTGGCCACGCCGCCGAAGGAGCTGAGCTCCGGCAGCTCGATGGCCGTGATCCAGCCCGTAAGCGCCATGACATTATAGGCGACAAGGTGTTCCTTGCCGTCGACGATTTCCGTGAATAACCCGGTTTTCTGCTTTACCATCTCATCGACGTGATTGCGGAAGAGCGGGCTTTCCGAAAGTTTCTTGAGATTCTGTTCCGCGTTGGCGGAAACATTGATCAAGTCCGTCTTGGGGTTGAGGATGTAGCCGACGCCCTCGCCCTCAAACTTGATGCGGCCAACGTGCTCCTGAATCGCGTCCATGCGGATATCGAGGCAGATGCCGCCGCCGACGCCGTTCTGACGGGAATACGGCATGGTCGCGGAGACGACGAGCTTGCCGGTCATGGCGTCCACATAGGGATCGGTGTATTCAAATTTGCCCGTCTTTTTGATTTCGATATACCACGGGCGTTCGCGCCATTCTCTTTTCCCGTTCAAATCGCCGGCGACCAGCGCCCATGCCCAGCCGTCCTCGCGGACGTGGTAAGCGTCCTGGAATTCTTTGTCGGCCAAGATGCCGGTCAACATTTCGGGCCGCTTCACCGTGGCGTCGTCGGTAATCTTGGAAAAGGTCGCCGCCATGGATTTCGCGTACTGCGCCTTCGAGGCCAGCCAGGATTCAGCCTCGTCGGATTTGGATACGATATTCGCCAGGAGTTCCTTCTGCGCCGCTTCCTCCACAGAATTCGCGGCCGTATTGTAACCGATGACGGAGATGACGATCATCACCGCGCCGATCACGCCCGCCAGCATGACGAATTTCTGCTTGATCTTCATATGATCCTCTCCTCTTCTTTTCTGTTCCGCACGGTTTCCGGCGCGAGACCTGCGAAACTCGGACCTGTTCGCAGCGCCGCCGGCACCGAAAACTGTCGGAACCAATGCCGCCGGCACCTCAAACGTGCGGCGCCGGTCCCTTTCATCATCGCTCCTTCCCCTTTCAGATATCTATCATAATTATACTACTCTCGTTTTTCCCATACAAAGGGAATTGAAGGTTTTTTAGGAAAACAGGCGGCAAAAAGCGGATGTTCCCGCCCTTTGCCGCCTCACAGTCGTTATATTAGCATCCTTTGAAATTTTCCCAGCCTACAGTCCCACAGACGTGACCGGGGCACTCAGCCTCTTTCGGGCAGTTCGTCCAGCAGACGCCCCCAGCCGCTTTTTTCAGCAATTCGTCGTCCAGCTCCACGTCCGCCAGTTCCGCCAAATACGCCTCGGCCTCGTCCTTCGTCAGCTCAACTCCCTCCGTTTTCGCCACCTTCATCAGCTCGTCGGTAGTCTTGCAGGCTGCCGCCTTTAGGAGTTGCTCTTTCGTCAGAGTTTCAATCTTTGCCATGTCGTTTTTCCTCCCACTTCCGCCTGTTTTAAAAGCAACTGAATTTTTACGGTAGGAAAGTAGGATTTTCCTACTTTCCTACTTTCCTACCGCAGAAATTTTATATCTTAGCAATCCTTCAACGTTCCGCACTTGAACGCGCAGCCGTCGACCATGTAGCAGGTCTTGACGCCGCCCGCCACGGCCTTCATCGCCTCGTCGTCCAGCTGGAAGTCGTTAATCTCCGCCATGTACGCCTCGGCCTCTTCCCGCGTCATCTCGTAGCCTTCGGACTTGGCCAGGGCAAGAAGTTCGTCGGCGTCCTTGCAGCGCAACGCTTTCTTCACCATTTCCTTCGTCAGTTCTTCCCGTTTCAGCTGTTTTGCCATTGGATAAAGCCTCCTTATCTTTGTTTCTCCTCATTCTTTTCTTCCGAGAAGAAAATTCCCGCTTCTTTTATGATATCGAACATTTCCTTCTGGCTCGTGGACGTCATCAGCGTCTCACGCTCCTTTTCCGTGAGACGGGAGACCGGGCCCGCCAGGGAGACGGTAAGTTCGTCTTCCTTTGTCTCTTCCCACTTCTTCCCGACGACGCGGGGGGCGACGAAGGCGAAAATCTCCTTCGACTCGCCGCAGTTCTCGCGGAAGTAGCTGCCGTGGTTCCGATGCGCCTCCGGCGCGCAGCCGCCCCGGCAGATGAAGATATACGGACAGGTCTGGCAGGGCTTCATCAGATCCGCAGTGCGGGTGCGCCATTTCGCTTTCGAGAAGTTGAAGAAGAAGCGGCCCATCTCCTCATCGGTGAAGCCTACGGCTTGCTCTTCCATCGCCACGAGGTCCCAGCAGGAATAGAGCAGCCCGTCGGGGGCGATGCAGAGCATTCCCTGCTCCGCGCCGCAGAAGGACGGTGCGAAGCGCGGATAGTCCTCCTGCTTCATGGCGGCGGTAAGCCCGTGCATGGGCATCGAATACTGGCTCTGCTTCCTGATGGCCTCCAGCGGCGGAATACCAGCCGCAAGGATCGCGTCCATCACCTGCTGTTCCGTCACCTTCGTCGGCGAGTCGGCGGGCTCCGATACCGCCTTGAAGTAATAAGAGAAAAAGCCTTTGCGCTTCGGTTTCGGCTTTCCGGCCTTCTTCGCCGCCTGCTCTTCCTGATGCGCTTTTTCCCGTTCTTCCGGCGCGGCCTCCTGAAGTCCCCGGGCCGCCAGGTCGTCGATCAGCGCCTTGACGCCGCCGATATTATCCCCGTTCGTGTTCACCCGCAGGCTGATGTCGACGCCGTGGTCGAGGGCCAGTTTCACGTTCTGCAGGATCTTGTCGTAAGTCGGAACGCCGTCTCGATGGAGGCGTCGGCGATCATTCAGCGCGCCCACGCCGTCCACCGTGACTTGCAGCTGGGATATCTCAAACTCCTCCAAAAGGTCAATATAGGCGTCGAGGTCGTAGCCGTTGGTGATGCCGGAAAGGCCGAGCCCCATCGCCTTCGCGTGCTCGCAGATGTTCCGGACTGTCTCCTTGTTTTCCTTCAAAAGCGGCTCGCCGCCATAGAGCGAGACGCCGTCGATCTTATGGCCTTTGTCCCGCTGCTTTTGGAGCGCGGCGAAAACGGCCTCCACCATTTCCGGTTTCATCTCATGGCCGAGCCACTCTTGTCCGCGCGTAAGCCGATGGCGCTCGAAGCAGTACGGGCAGCGGAAATTGCAGTCGTAGGTGGGCAGGATGACCGGCCCGGTGCCGGCGTGGCCCACCAGCTTGTTCCAGACACGGCCGAGAAGCCGCGCGTCGGCCAGCTCGCCCTCCTCGTCCTTCCGAGTGATATGGCCGCGCACCATCAGCCGCTCCCGCAGCGCGAAGGGCAGTTTCACCAATTCGCCTTCGCGAAAGATTGCCGCCACCGATTCGTCCACTACGTCTATCGCGCCATAGAGGCCGTTGATGAGCAGCGCCTTTCCGGGGATTTCCTTGTCGTCCGTGCCGATCAGGGGCAGGATGATTTCGTATGTACTGACTCTCATGTATTCTCTCCCAATAAGTTTAATAAACTCAGTCGGCCATCGTGTGCTTGGGGCAGTCCTCCATATAGCAGATGCCGCCCGCCGCTTTTGCAAGCGTCTTTTCGTCCAGCTCGACGTCGGCCATCTCCGCCATATATGCCTCGGCCTCTTCCTTCGTGATATCGAAGCCCTCGGCCTTCGCCAGCGAGCGAAGCTCCTCGGCGGTCTTGCAGGCCAGCGCTTTCTCGATTTGCTCTTTGGTCAGCTCGTTCCTGTTGATCTTTGCCATTGATAATACCTCCTTCATTTTAGGTTTCCCCGGTCAGGATATTCCCTGCGCGCTTTCAACTTTCGGCTATAGAGCAGAATCGGGTGCAGGGTTTTTTATGCTTATGACATTTCAGCGACCAGCACGTTTGGCCGCCCGCGGCGCTTTTCAGCGTCTCGTCGTCCAGTTCATAGTCCGCCATCTCCGCGATGTACGCCTCGGCCTCTTCCTTTGTCAGCTCGACTCCCTCGGCCTTCGCCGCCGTCATCAGCTCATCGGCGGTCTTGCACTTCATCGCTTTTTCGATTTGTTCCTTCCTGAGTTCGTTCTTGTCGATCTTTGCCATTGATAATACCTCCTCACATCTTACCACATCCGCCTAATCGTCAGCGCGCACATCATATCCTTGTCGTGCGCTCCCTTTTGCAGTCCCGCGTCCCCCGCGAGCCACCACCCCGGAGCAAATTCCGCTTCGCCGCTCAGGCTTATCACGAAATGGGTCGCATCCTGACTGTTCCGCATTTCGTAACTCGACGCATCGTCGCCTACATAGCCGAAGGTCAGTTTCGGGTCCGCGCCCGAAAACGCGTGCTTCGCTCCGAGCCGCAGCGCGTAGCTGCCGCCCGCGAGGTAACGCTTGAACTCGAAGCCGAGGCCGCACGCGAAGTAGGTGTTCGTCGCGCCGTTCACCCGCTGGCCGAATATGCCAGCGCCGCGTTCCGTGTAGCCGTCCTGCCAGAGCTCGGAAAGCTGCAGGTTGATATACGGGCTGATATGCCACGGCGTGTCTTTCATCGCGTGGAGATCGTATTTGTATTCGCCGCCGAGCTCCAATATCCGGCTGTCGTAATCCGCTTGCGGGAACAATCCCATGCCTGCGATCGTCCGCGAGAGGTCGTTCTTCAGCCAGCCGTAATCGAGATAGACATAGCCCTCATGGGGGCCGTGGGTATATCCTCCGTAAAATCCGAGGCGCGTGTCCTTCAGTTCGTTCCGCGCGCCCGTGTCGGCGAAGCCGACCGTCCCGTAGCTGACGAACGCGCCTGCGCGCCAAGCCTTCCCATAGGCGCGGTCCCAGCCGCCCGCGAAGGTCGTGCCGTGGTAGTAGGCGCCGCCTTTCAGGTCTCCCCAGTTCTTCGCGACCTTGAACCAGAAATCGTTGTCCGCAGGCATGGGGAGCTTCATCGGGAGCTCGATCGATTTTTCATCCTTCCCGTCTGTGAGATTGGCGACCGGGAGCTTCACGTTCACGGGCTTCTGCGCGAAGGCTTCGGCGAGGCGCGAAGAGACGATATGTCCGGTCATGGCGTTGGTCTGGGCTAGGCCCATGTTCTGCGCCGATGCGTTCGACGAGATGGAAGAGAGCGCCTCTTTCGCGTCGGCCGCGTCGAGGCTGAACAGCGGGCGCATTTCGTTGACGCGGGGATCATTGGCGCCGGAAAGGCCGTCAAACATATGGAGCATCGCGCCGTAAGTCTCGTTCACCGTCGCGTCCGTCGTGCCGAGATTGTTCGCCGCCGCGGTCGTGACAGTCAGCGTATTGTCGTGGATCGAGCCCGTCGTGTTGAGCATGCCCGTGGCGGCATAGGGCGAGCCTTCGGGATTTTTGATATCGCCGTTCAACGTTTGGGCTTCCAGCACTTCCAAAGTCTCGTTGGGCAGTATGTTCGTGGCCGTGGCGGTGGAGCCGTCAATATCCGCGTCCCCCGTCACGGCGATATGGCCCGCCGCACCGCCGCCGTATGCGCGCAAGACGCCGTCGGAGACGAGTTTGCCATTGATGTTCATGGTTGCGTCTGCCGACGATGCGCCGATACTGCCGTGGTTGAAGAACTGGCCCGTGGTCCCGTCAGAAAAGCCGTACGCCATTTTCCCGGTCATGTCGTTGACCGTGAAGCTGCCGCCGTAAAGCGCCGCGCCTTTCGCCACATTGACGTTCACGACGTCCGCTGTGCCGCCGAAGTTCAGAGTGCCGCGATTCACGTTCAGCTTCATGTTGTCCGCGCCGGAGATGTTGCCGTTATAGTTCATATTGGCGTTGAAATTCAGGTTCGTCACGAGGTCGGGGATATACTTCTTGTATGGGATAAACTGGTCTTTGTACTGGAGCATCAACCCTCCCTCGTAAAATCCGGTTTCCTCATCCTTGGTACAAGTTTCTTCGTCCGATATGCCGAAAGCATCGGCATCAAAATGCTTCCAGACGCTCACGATATCGCCATTGATCCTTGCGCCTTCATTGAGGTTGATATTGTCGACGAACGCTTCCTCCGCGATATAGATGGCCGCCCGCTTGCCAGAGATCGTTCCCGTTACGTTCAGCGTGGCCATTTTTTCGTTTGTGTCGCCGTTGACCCTGTCGGTGATACTGTAATCATCCAGACGATGACCAACAGCATCGAGTGCCAGATTGTAATGCTTCGTGATTGCGCCGTTAGTATTAATATCCCGTTTATAGCGTATATAAGAGCCGCGATATTCCATAGTCGCACCCAAAGCATTGGCGCCGAACTCGAACCATACGCCCGAGCCGTTCGCCCCGTTGCCCGTGACCGTGCCGTCAATGTTTATGATATGGTTCTTGCCGTAGGCCACCAGCACCCCCGCGCCGCAAGCTCCGTCGCCGTGAACTTCCGTACCCTTCGGGACGGTGACGGTATTGTTCAGCCCGTCGACACGAATGCCCACAGCGGCCGCTCCTTTCGTCCAGATGTTTCCCTTTTGCGTGATATTGTTGTTGGAGCCGTAAACGTGGAGCCCCACCCCGTAGGTGGAGGTGTTGTAGCCGTCCACATAGGCCGTCCCATCGGCGTTTCGCGCCGAAAAGCCCTGTTCATTGACGATGGTCTGCCCGTCTTTATATACGGAGAAACCGTAAAAGTTCTTGCGGTCGATCTTATAGCCGATGTCCTGCATCACAGCCAGTTCCGCCTCAATGAAGCTGTTATAGCTGCGGTAATGCTGATGGCTCATGACGCTCCGCGCCAGTTCGATATGGGAAAACTCCGGCGAATCATTTTCCCAGGTATTTATGGGTATCCCGTCGATTTGTTCGCCGTTGATGCCGGTAAATCTTTTGCCGTCAAGAACTGCCGAGACGTTTTCCCCGCGAAACGTCAGGGCGGCTTTCCCGTCACGACCGCTTAAAGCGTCGTTTTTGTTCACCACGAAAAAATCCACGTCCGACACGTCGACTGCGGGCGGATCGTTTTTTAGGATTTCCAAGTCCTCCGGGGTGATTATCGCCAAATTTTCGCTTGACGCGCGTTTGCCGTTTTGATCGTAAAGATGCCCGGCATAAGAGCCGGGATTGTTCGCGCTGTCGTTGAACTTGAAGGCTGTAATGGTTCCAATAGTCACCGAGGCTCCAATATCAGCCGATATCCCAAGACTGTGCCCGATCTCATGGTACATGACGGCAGTGATATCGACTCCCTTCATTTCCTGCGCCACGGGGATGGGCGTATTGATGGCAGTGAAGCCGTATTGGCCGTCTTCTTCGTTTACGCCGATATTCTTGCCGATATAAATGCCGCCGTAGCCCTGGGCGGGGACATTTTCCGCCAATGCGTCGATATTGTCGATCCATTGGATCTGAGTCCCGTTCTGCAGGGCGTCGTGCAGATAGTTGGGATTGTCGGTGTCCACGCCGTTGCTCCTGGAAAAGCCTATTGCGCCGGCATTTTCGATTGTGCTCGTGCCGACGAAATACTGTACCGGCATCTTGTTCCTGGATCCCGGCTCCAATATTTCCGCCCACTGGCGAAACGCGGCGTCCAGTCCCGTCTTTATATTGGGGGTCAAATTATAATCAAGAGGGCCTTTGGTGATAAACTGGCCAAAGAACTCCTTCGTCGAAGGATTAGCGTCAGCGTCCTCTTTGCCATAATAGTAAACTTCAAACATGGGCTTGCCGTTATAGTCGATCCGGCTCGAGGTCATGGCGCACACCTCTTCTGCACCGCCGACGATGGCGAGATGCAACAAAATTGCCGCCGTCAGCCGACGTCCTGCTGTTTTTTTCCTCTTGCCCGACAACTTCATACACCTCTTGATCGAAAATATCCCGATACTACTCTCTGCCCGGAGAGGTTAGGGTACAGCTTGTTAGCGGACAAACGACCTGCAATTTTTGTAAAGGTCGTAACACCTACCGCCCGCCGCTTTTTTTAGCGTCTCCTCGTCCAGCTCCACGTCGGCCATTTCCGCCATATACGCTTCGACTTCTTCTTTCGTCAGGTCAATTCCCTCCGTCTTTGCCGCCGCCATCAGCTCTCTGCGTCCTTGCAGGCCATCGCCTTCTTGATTTGTTCCTTCGTCAGTTCGTTCCTGTTGATCTTTGTCATTTTGAAAACCTCCTCGTCTACGCGGCCTCGGCGTCTTCCTCGAGCCATGCGCTCCAGCGAAGCGTCGTTTCCCCGGCGTGCTTCGCCCGGATATAGCGGGAGAACGACCGCAGCATCTCCAGCCGCTCGACGATCCTCTCGTTTTTCCATTCATCTTCTTTCATAGCCGTCAGGTCGGCGCCGCCGATCAGATACTGGCGCTCAATAATAGCTTCAACGGGAATGTCCGGGTTTCGGATCATATCGTACATCGCCATGAACGTCGTCGTGCGTCCGCGTCCGGCGCGGCAGTGGAAATGGAGCCAGGCGTCTTTGGGAAGGGATTCGACAAAATCGAGAAACGCTTCCACCGTTTCCGTATCCGGCTGGGTCCTGTCCGTCACATAAAAACGCGTGTATCTGAAACCGGCGGCTTCGGCGATTTCCTTTTCCGTCTGAATCTTCTCCGGCGTGACGATTAAGGCGTCAAAGCGATTCTTGTCCTTTTTTCCCTTAGGCGCGAATTTCGACTCCGTACCGACGAGCGCAGAGAGACGTGCAGTTTCGTCCGCCGCGACTTCCTCCGGGGTTTTCCCTTCGTTAGCGAGATTTCCCTTTTTGTACCAGCTCACGGGCAGACCGTCCGCAAAACCGTGGGACTCCTGCCGAAGATCGATATCATAAATGGGCGCGCCGGGAACGGCGGCCGCCGCCGGGAAATCGGCGCATCCTGCGCCCCCAGCGGTACTAGCGCATCCTTGCGCGGCGGAGAGCGTGGCGTAAAGCGAGGCGAATCCGGCGGCTGTACACTGGGCGCTGCCCGATATGTGGAGATTGTCCAGCCCTTCCCGGGTGGGAGGCTCATCCTCCGGCTCTACGTGCCAATCGTCGGAAGCCATGCGGAAATTGCGAGGCTCCGCGAACTCCGGGTCTTCGTCGAGCCGCCAAGACGCTTCCGAAACCGAAGCGGCGGTCAGCAGCAAAAGAGAAATCAAGAGGATCGTGGTCTTTTTCAGCAGGCTGCGCATATTTTTGATCCTTTCCTATAGAAATCATGCACCGGCAAACGGAAACGTGCGGTCGAGTCCGGCAAGCCAGCGATCTTCGTTATGGTCGTAAGTGCGGACGACTGCACGGTCTTTGTAAAGGAAGAGCGAGTTGGTGTAAATATGGGAAGCGTCTATGGTGGGGTTGTGGATGTTCACCAAGTTCCTGTGCACGCGGTTCACGCTGTCGTCGGCGTAGCTGTCGTTCGTGGGCGGCGTGTGCGTATGGCCGGAAATCCACAGGCTGCCCGGCGGGACGTCGGCAAGGATTTCCGCCAAAGCTTCGGAGGGCTGCGCCGTGAAATCCGGGGTGTTGATTTTTTTCCCGTAGGTGCGAAGCGTCCCCATCAGCGGCGCATGGCAGAAGAAAAACACAGGGCCTTTTTTGTGGGAGGCAATCTCGCGCTTCAGCCAGTCGAGCTGTTCCGACGAAAATTCCACATAAGTGCCGCAGGCGTCCGGCGCAAGATAGAGCAACCGGCAATCCCCCACAGAGCGGGCATAATAGAGGCCGGGCTGCTTATACCGCTTTTGGAAAGCGGCCAATTTGGCTTTTTTCTCTTCCAGGGTGCCCGGCACCAGCTTCTCTTTTCCCTTGCTGTTGATCCTCGGCTCATCCTTGTATGCGTAGTCATGGTTGCCGGC
>JAEERZ010000320.1 GCA_016286075.1 Selenomonadaceae bacterium | reverse complement strand
CAAGTGGTGCCCACCGAGGGCGGCACGGGCCGCCGGGTGCTTCTGCGCGGCACAGTCAAGAATCAGGCCGAGCACGATATGGCGCTGAAAGTGGCCAGCCTTTACACCGGCGACACGACGGAGAAGGACAGCACGGATTCCGGCACTTCGTCGGCGGCACGGGGCATATCTAACGGCAGTGATTTCGAGTACGACTTTGATTATCGCTCTAATCGGATTTATCCGAACGTCGTGGATCTACTGACCATCGAGCATCCGTCCCAGATTCGTTTGGAGGCCCAGCTCATCGAGATTGGCAGCAACGACGCGCAGAATCTCGGCTTCAAATGGGCCAGCACGGACGCGGCGGGCGGCATTACCTTTTCGACCATCGGACAGTTCTACGGCGGCGAATCTTTCGCGGAAAGCCATGATTCTAATTTCTGGCCATGGAACCATTTCTCGAAGATCAACGCTTCCCTGAATCTCCTGATTCAGCAAGGGAAGGCGAAAGTGCTTTCCCGCCCGAGCGTTTCCACGATGAGCGGGGCTAAGGCGAAGATCTTCATCGGCGGGCAGCTCCCGGTGCCGGTCGATCACCAGACCGGCGGTCAGACCATCGAGTGGAAGGATTACGGCATCCGGCTCCACATCCGGCCTACGGTGGATGAGGACGGCATGATTACGGCGGAAGTCCATGCGGGCGTCAGCCGTCTCGATTATTCCAACACCGTGGTGACAAGTTCTACCACCGTGCCCGCCATCACGGCACGGGAGGCGCATTCCATCGTGCATCTGGACAACGGCTCCACCATGGTCGTAGGCGGCCTCCTGAATTCGGAGGACGTCAAGACCGTTGCCAAGGTGCCGCTGTTGGGCGACATCCCGATCATCGGCGAGTTCTTCAAGCATACGGAGACCTCCACCGAGCGGCGTGAGCTGATTATCCTGATTACGCCGGTCATCGTGGATGAGAATACGCCGGCCCGTATGTCGGAAAAGATGCAGAAGTATTACGATAAAGGCCGCGAGGAGGAGAAGGCGCGCAAGGACGTCGATCTCAACGCGGACCGCAACGCCGAGAGAGCGAAAGCGGAAGAGGAGCGCGCCCGCAAGGAGCGGGAAGAAGTGGAAGCGGCATGGCGCGCCCGCGAGAATTCCGTGCCCCGCGTGAAGCCGGGGAACGCATGGGCGAGGCCTAATGCCCCAGAATCCGAGGCGGCCGTAGAGGCAGCTCAGACGCCGAATCCGGCGGACGCAAATCGCAGCGCAGAGAAGACGGCGGCTGAGATTGAGGAAGAGAATCGTGCCAGAGAGGCGCGGGAAGCTGCCGTCAACGAGTGGCGCGACAGCGGGGCCTCCGGGTCCCGCGTGCGGCCGGGGAACGCTTGGGCTCGGGTAGAGTATCCGCCGGATGACACGACAGCTGTTGAAGCGGGGAACGGAGCTTCTGGAGCACAGTAAAAAGGATAGCAAAGGAAAAGTAGGGAAAGGAGGCCGCGCGCATGGAGCAGGGGCGTCGTGGCAATGTCATCACGGTGTTCAGCACAGCGTCGGCTGTGGGCAAAACGCTGGTCGCCATCAATATGGCCGCAGAACTGGCGCGGTTGGGTTTTCGCGTCTGCCTTGTAGACCTTGATTTGCAGTTCGGCGACGTCTGCAACTATCTCCATCTCGTGCCGGAGCGGACGATTGCGGACGCGCAGCGGGCGTTAGAGGAGAACGCGGACGCCTTCGATGTGAGCCAGTTCCTTGACGTTTATCAATGCGACTCCATCTCGTTTTCGGTGATGGCTTCGCCGTTGCGTCTTGACGAGGCGTATAATATATCGGCGCTGTCCATACAGCATATCTTGCAGCAGCTTCAGTACCGGTTCGATTTT
Organism: Selenomonadaceae bacterium; assembly: GCA_016286075.1. Lineage (GTDB taxonomy): Bacteria > Bacillota > Negativicutes > Selenomonadales > Selenomonadaceae > RUG12372. The sequence goes on along the minus strand of JAEERZ010000320.1, from coordinate 452 downwards.
GTGGTGGCGGACACCACGTCGGCTTTCAGCGAGACGAATCTGATGCTGATGGATATGAGTACCATCATTACGTTCTTAGGTATCGTGGACTTCATTCCCACCATCAAGAACATGAAAATCGGCTGCGATACGATTCGAAGCCTCGGCTATGAGAACGGCAAGATCCGGCTCGTATTGAACCGAAGCAACTCCAAGACAAAGATTGATTTGGAGGACGTGGAAAATATTCTTGGGGAACCGTTTTACCACATCCTGTCCAATGATTTTGGGGCGGCGTGGGACGCCACGATGGCGGGCGTTCCGTTGGTTCGCTCCGCGGACACGGCGTTGGCGCGGGATTTGCGGTCGTTGGTGGCGCGCTATACGAATCTTGAGGTCGCGGATGAGGCGGGCCATAATAACGGGATGTCATGGTTCAAGCGCATCTTCAATTAAACAGGCAGGTGCTGTCA
>JAEERZ010000036.1 GCA_016286075.1 Selenomonadaceae bacterium | reverse complement strand
ATACGCCCGCATGGCGGAGGCAAGAAGCCCGTACGGCGACGGCAAAGCCGCCAGCCGTATCGTGGACGCGATTTTGTATCGCTACGGCAAACGTGAAACGCCGCCGGAAGAGTTTAAATAAGTGTGAAGAGTGGAGAGTGGGGAGTGGAGATATCGGAACGCCCTGCGCGTGAAAAGAGCCGAAAATTTGCTATCCGTGTGGTGCGGTTGTATCAATATCTCCGTGACGATAAACGCGAATATGTTTTAGCCAAACAACTTTTGCGTGCGGGAACCAGTATTGGTGCGAATCTTGCAGAAGCGGAATGTGCTATCAGCCGTAAGGATTTTTTGTCAAAAGTTTATATTGCTCTTAAAGAATGTTCAGAAACGCTATATTGGCTGGAACTCTTGCATGAAACGGAATATTTGACGATGGAACAGTATAGTTCCATGCAGTCAGATTGTGAAGAATTACGCCGTATCCTGTCTGCGACGACAAAAACTATGCAATCTCCCGAATAACTTCACTCTCCACTCTTCACACTCCACTCTTTATGCGGGAGAAAGCAAATGCTGAACACACATAATGATAATCGAGAACGTTCACCTCGCCGCAAACTGCTCTTTCGCTATATTTGGGCGGCTACCTATTTTACGGGGATTGGCATTTCTGTGGCGATAACGGTCCTTGCGTGTATTTGGTTGGGGCAAAAGGCGGACGAAGTTTTCGGCATTGCGCCGAACGGAACCATCGCGGGTATTTTTCTCGGCTTTCCCGTGGCGATTTATTCAATCTATTATCAGGTTCGAATACATTTCCGCGAAGAAACGGGCGATGGCAAAGGGAAAAAAGACACATAACAATGAATTTACGGGCGGCGAAAGCCGCTCTTTTTTGATAGAATGAATATTCGCGAGTGGTTGTTCAGCGGATTCTGAAAAAAATATGATGATTTGGCGATATTTGCTTGCAAAGATTTTATGCTTAGGAGTATAATGGAGCGGAAAAATATTTCGTCGGGCGGGGGGCAAAGCAAGAGTTTCTTCGCTGAGGTGGAATATGCAAAAGTTCTTATCAATCTACGGCAGGGGCGGCGTATGGACGCTGAAGTTCCTTGCGGGGGGCACGCTTATGAGTGTGATTATCTTCCTCTTCTTGGGGAAGGGACTGCTCATCGGCGGGCTTTTCGTCGGCTATTTGGCAGGCGGCATTTTCTGCTGGACGCTGACGAACCGCATGGAAGACGGGCACTTTGACCGTGAGAAGGCGGCTTCGCAGCTTCAAAACGGGCTGTTTATTCGTTTGGGCTCGCTTTGCTTGATTATGGGGCTTGCGGCGCAGGTTTCAAAGTCGTTTTTTTTGACGGCGGTTGCGGCGTATCTCCTGTTTCTGGCAACGGCGTTCGTCTGTCTGATTGCGGCCCGCGTGAAGAAGAATCGCGAGGATGCGGTTTCGTAAATTGATAAGAATTCATTTTGAGGGGGAGGGGTTATATGGAAAAAATCGGTCATCGCGAGGTCGTGGAGTTTGCCGGCTATCTCTTGAATGAAGAGACGCTCATCATGAACTATATCACGATGGCCATCGTCATTCTGATTGCGATTTTGGCGTCGCGGAACCTGAAGGAGGTTCCGACGGGGTGGCAGAACGCAATCGAGGCTGTTGCCGAAGTCTGGGAGGAAAAGATCAATACGATGATAGGGCCTACGGGGCGCTCCCTGACCCATATTTTCCTCTCGCTGTTCGTGTATCTTGTCATCGCGAACTGGCTGGGCCTTTTCCCGGCGATGGAGTCGCCGACGAACGATTTGAATACGACGCTGGGTCTTGCGCTTACCATGTCGTGCTTTATCCACCACGGCATCGGCGTTGCAAGAAGCGGCATCGGCTATTTCAAGCACTTCTTAGAGCCGTTCGCTCCTTTTATCATCATCCATATCATTGAGGAGCTTGCGCGGCCTGCGTCGCTGGCCTTCCGTCTTTTCGGAAACATCCTGGCGGGCGAGGTGCTGATCATCATAATCCTGAACCTTGCCCCGTGGTGGGGCAATTGGGCGCCGCACGTGGTTTGGGTTATCTTCAGCCTCGCGGTAGGCGTAATCCAGGCGTACATCTTCACGACGCTCTCGCTGGTGTATATCGCGCCGGCGGCCAAAGGGCATGATCATGAAGAGTGATTTTTAATCAAGCAAGCCGTTGGCAACGGTTCCGGTACGGGGGCGCCGCTCCTGTGCCGCGAGAATTTGCCGAAAATATATTTATTTATTATTAGGAGGTTTTTCACTCATGGCTAACATTACTCCCGTACAGTTGTCCCTTCTCGTCGTTCTTCTCATCACGATGACTTCGATCATCGCGGCCGTTTACGGCGACTCCCGTATTCTGATGCGTCTGATGGACGGCACGGTTCGCCAGCCGGAAGTCAAGGACGCCCTCTTCACGAACGCTCTCGTATCCTGCGGTCTTGTCGAGTCCATTCCTATTATCGCTATCGTCGTCGTCCTGATCCTCATCTTCGCGAATCCGTTCATCGCGTAATTGGCGGATGAGCCGGAAAGCGGCAGCTTTTTTGCAAGCTGTCGTGTTTTCGTGCGAAACGCCGGAAGGGAGGATCCGCGAATATGGTAGATGTTAACTCAACATTATTTATACAAATTATCAACTTCTTGGTCCTCCTTCTCGTGCTGAAGAAATTCGCATGGGGCCCCTTGCTTCAGGTTCTCCATGACCGGACGGACAAGATTGCGAACAATATCCGTCAGGCCGATGAGGACCGCGCGCAGGCGGCCGAAATGAAGAAGGAGTACGAGCAGAAGCTCTCCGATGCGAGGAAGCGCGCGCAGGAGATTACAGATTCCGCGACGCAGCGCAGCGAGGCGGAGCACCGTGCCCGCGTCGAGGAAACGCAGCAGGAGATCGAGCAGATGAAAGCCGCGGCAAAGGCGCAGCTCCAGGCGGAGCGCGAAGAAGCCGCGAAGAAAATGAAAGGGCAGATGGTCGCGCTTTCGTTGGCGGCTGCCACAAAGCTGATGGGCCGCAATATGGACGACGCCGCCAACGAGGCGATCGTCGGCGACTTCATCGACAGTCTCAGCAAAGAAAAGCTGGGTGATCTGTCATGCTGAATTTGCAGCTTGCCATCAAGTATTCGCGGGCGATGTTCCTCTTGGCACAAGAGGAAGGAAAGCTCGTCGAGTACGGGCAGGAGCTCCAGTCGTTGGCCTCGGATATCGAGGGGACGCCGGAGCTGAAAGCGTATTTGGAAAGCCCGATGATTCCGCGTCAGGCGAAGCAGGAAGCGGTGCAGAAGATTTTCGCCGGGGAGCTCTCTCCCATGGTGTTGAATTTTTTGCACCTTCTTTTGGACAAGCAGCGCATTTCCAGTCTTGGGGAAATCGTGCGCCAATATGAGAATTTCTCCAACGAGGCGCAGGGCATTATCGTTGCCGACGTCACGACGGCAAGGGATTTGTCGGACAGCTTGGGCGAAAGGCTCATGGCGAAGCTTGGCGAGATTACCGGAAAGAAAATCAAGCTGCGGAAGCATTTGGACGAGAAGCTGCTCGGCGGCGCGGTGGTCCGCATGGGCGACCGGCTGATCGACGGCAGTCTCAAAAGCCGCATGAAGGCACTCGAAGCACAGCTTTTGGCGGATTAGGAATAGAGGTGAGTGCTAAGTTATGAAAATGAATCCCGAAGAAATAACAGCCATCATCAAGGAACAGATCAAGAACTACGAAGTGGATCTTGAGATTGACGAGGTGGGGACTGTTATCGAAATCGGCGACGGCATCGCTCATATTCATGGCCTGCAAAAAGCAATGGCCGGCGAGCTGCTCGATTTCGGAAATGATATTTTCGGCCTGGTGCTGAACCTGGAGCAGGACAACGTGGGCGCCGTCGTGCTCGGTCGCGAGACCGAGATCATGGAGGGCGACACGGTCAAGCGCACGGGACGCATCATGCAGGTGCCGGTCGGCGAGGCGATGATCGGGCGCGTCGTGGACGCTCTCGGGCGCCCCATCGACGGCAAAGGCGCTATCGAAACAACCGAATACCGGAAGATTGAAAGTCCTGCGCCGGGCATCGCGGACAGAAAGTCGGTTCACGAGCCGCTCCAGACGGGCATCAAGGCCATCGACGCGCTTGTTCCCATCGGACGCGGCCAGCGCGAATTGATCATCGGCGACCGCGGCACGGGCAAGACGGCGATTGCCGTCGATACGATGATAAACCAGAAGGGGCAGAACTGTATCTGCATCTACGTCGCTATCGGTCAGAAGGCGTCTACGGTGGCCCGCGTGGTCAAGACGCTGGAGGATTCCGGGGCTATGGCGTATTCCATCGTCGTCGCTGCGACGGCGGCGGATTCCTCGCCGCTCCAGTATATGGCGCCCTATGCCGGCGTCGCGATGGCGGAGTATTTCATGCGGAAGGGCGGACACTGCCTCTGCATTTATGACGATCTTACGAAGCACGCGGCGGCCTACCGCGCCATGTCGCTGCTTCTCCGTCGCCCTCCAGGACGCGAAGCGTATCCGGGCGACGTATTCTATCTCCATTCGCGTCTTTTGGAGCGCGCGGCGAAGCTCTCCGACGAACTCGGAGCAGGCTCGATTACCGCGCTTCCGATTATCGAGACGCAGGCGGGCGACGTCGGCGCCTACATTCCGACGAACGTTATTTCGATCACGGACGGCCAGATCATGCTGGAAACCGATATGTTCTATTCGGGCATCCGCCCGGCGGTCAACGTCGGTCTGTCGGTATCCCGTGTCGGCGGCAGCGCGCAGATCAAGGCGATGAAACAGGTCGCCGGTACGCTGCGTCTCGACCTTGCGCAGTATCGCGAGTTGGCGGCGTTCGCGCAGTTCGGCTCCGACCTTGACAAGGCGACGAAGGATCAGCTCGACCGCGGTGCGCGCATGACGGAGACGCTGAAGCAGGCCCAGTATGCGCCGCTCGTCGTCGAGGAGCAGGTCATGGCTATTTTCACGGCGGTTCGCGGATTCCTTGCGGATATCCCCGTGGACAAGGTCGTCACGTTCCAGAACGATTTCCTGAAGTTCATGCGTCAGACGCATCCGGAGATCGGCCAGAAGATTGCCGAGCAGCAGAAGCTGGACGACAATTTGGAGGACGCGCTTTCCAAGGCCATCGAAGAATTCAAGGAGACCGTTCCTTACAAAACGGCGTGATGAGGTGATTGAATGGCGAGTTTGCAAGATATACGCCGCAGAATACGCAGCGTAAAGAGCATCCAGCAGATCACCAAGGCGATGAAGATGGTCGCGGCGGCGCGCCTGCGGCGCGCACAGATGGCGGCTGTAGCGAACAAGCCTTTCGCGGACAAGATGGCGGAGGTCGTCGAGAGCGTCGCGGCAAACGTCACGGGCTTTCAGCACCCGCTTTTGGAAACCTATGACGCGGCGGAGAAGGAGCTGTTCCTGATCATCGCGGCGGACAAGGGACTTGCGGGCGCGTATTCTTCCAATATATTCAAGGAAGCGGTCGCGCATATTCCCGACAAGGAAAAGGCCGATCTTGTGGTCATCGGCCGCAAGACGGAGGAATTTTTCCGCAATCGGGGTTATCATATCGTAAAGGATTATCTCGGCATCAGCGAGCGTCCGACTTTCGAGATCGCGAAGCAAATCGCGGCGGAGCTGACGACTCGTTACCAGAGCGGCGAATACAGCGCCGTGCATATTGTCTATGCGCGGTTCGTGTCGTCGATGGTCAACGTGCCGGAGAAGTTCCAGCTCCTGCCTTTCGAGGGCATCACGGGCGAGGCGGAGGACGTCGAGCTGACGAGGCTGGACAAGGCGGGCGCTTTTATCTCGCACTTGAAGGAAGCGGCGCTGGCGAAGCTGCCGAAACCGGGACCGCAGAGCTACGACGAAATGATCGAGGCTCAAGAGGCGAAGGAAGCTGCCGAGGAGGAGCGCGCGGCGAAAGAGGCGGCGGAAAAAGAAGCTGCCGAAGCGGCGAAAGAGGCGGCGAAAGAGGAAGCGCTGAAAGCGAAGGAAGCCAAGGCGGCAAAAGAGCTTGAAGAGAGATTTGCTCCGCTTCCCGCATTGGAGGATCTTCCCGATTTGCCCGCGTTGCCCGATTTGCCGGAGCTGCCGAACGAGGAAACCGACAGCATTGATTTCAGCGCGTATGAAGTGCCGATACACACGGAGGAGCCGTTCATCTTCCTGCCGAACGCGGACGATGTGCTGAACGCGCTGCTTCCGCAGTATTTGATTACGATGATTTACGCGGCGCAGCTTCAGGCGGCGGCCAGCGAGCTTTCCTCGCGCATGACGGCGATGTCCAGCGCGACGGACAACGCGCAGGAGCTGACGCGCAAGCTGGATCTGCTCTACAACAAGGTACGTCAGGCGAACATCACCCGCGAGATCACCGAGATCGTGGGCGGTGCGGAAGCCTTGAAGTAAGGCGACAGTCAGTTGTTGCTGAAGGAACTGTGCAGAAATAAATTAGCAAAGAGAGCGCAGGAAAAATTTTCGTGTGCCAGGCGGAGGAGGGAGTCATAGCGGGGCTATGGCGACCGACGACAACGACGCACACGGAAATTTTGACAAGCTATATTGCAAATTTATTTCGTAACAGTTACAAGGGGGTTTACCATTGGCAAAAGGAAAAATAGTACAGGTCATCGGAGCTGTCGTCGATATTGAGTTTCCGCTCGGAGAGCTGCCGGAGATCCTGAACGCCGTCACGATCAAGGGAAAGTCCGGGGACGTCGACATTGACCTGGTCGTGGAAGTCATGCAGCACCTTGGCGACAGCGTTACACGCTGCATCGCCATGAGTTCGACGGACGGACTCGTGCGCGGCATGGAGGCGGAGGACACCGGCGCGCCGATTAAGGTGCCGGTCGGGCCGGAATGCCTTGGGCGCGTGGTCAACGTGCTTGGCGATACGGTCGATCACAATCCCGAGCCGGTCGGAAACAAGGAGGCGTGGCCGATTCATCGTCCTGCGCCGACATTTGAGGAACAAGACGCCACGGCGCAGATCCTCGAGACGGGCATCAAGGTCGTCGACCTGATCGCTCCGTATTCGAGAGGCGGTAAGACGGGCCTTTTCGGAGGCGCGGGCGTCGGCAAGACGGTTCTGATTCAGGAGCTTATTCACAATATCGCCACCGAGCACGGCGGCTATTCGGTCTTCGCGGGCGTCGGCGAACGTACCCGTGAGGGCAACGATCTTTGGACGGAAATGACCGAGTCCGGCGTTATCTCGAAGACGGCGCTGGTCTACGGACAGATGAACGAGCCCCCTGGAGCTCGTATGCGCGTCGGTCTGACGGGCCTGACGATGGCGGAGTATTTCCGCGACGTCGAGCATCAGGACGTGCTGCTCTTCATCGACAACATTTTCCGTTTCATTCAGGCAGGTTCCGAGGTTTCGGCGCTGCTGGGCCGTATGCCGTCGGCCGTCGGTTATCAGCCGACGCTGACCACGGATATCGGCGCCTTGCAGGAGCGCATCACCTCGACGAAAGCAGGATCCATCACGTCGGTGCAGGCCGTTTACGTCCCTGCCGACGACTTGACGGACCCGGCGCCTGCGGGCACGTTCACGCATTTGGACGCGACGACGGTTCTTTCCCGCCAGATCGCCGAGCTGGGTCTTTATCCCGCCGTCGATCCGCTGGATTCCACGTCCCGTATCCTCGACCCGAACATCATCGGCGAGGAGCACTACAACGTGGCGCGCGGCGTGCAGGCGGTTCTGCAGAAGTACAAGGAACTGCAGGATATCATTGCAATCCTCGGTATGGAAGAACTTTCCGACGCCGACAAGCTGACGGTCGCCCGGGCGCGCAAGATTCAGCGCTTCCTGTCGCAGCCGTTCGCAGTCGCGGAGCAGTTCACCGGCCAGCCGGGCAAATACGTCCCGCTGAAAGAGACGATTCGCGGATTCAAGGAAATCCTCGAGGGTCGTCACGACGATATGCCGGAGAACGCGTTCTACATGGTCGGAACGATTGACGAGGCCGTGGCGAAAGCCGAGAAGCTGAAAGAGGAGGCATAACCTATGCCGACGATCAAGCTGGAGGTCGTCTCCCCGGACGCTGTGGTCTATCAGGCGGACATCCACATGCTCGTCGTCAAGGCGGAAGACGGCGAAATCGGCATCATGCCGAATCATCTGCCGATGATCGCCAGCGTCATTCCGTGCGCCATGCGCGTGAAATTCGAGGATGGCCGCGAAGAGCTGATTGCTTGCGGCGGCGGCTTCATGGAAGTTATCAACAACAAGATTACCGTGCTTGCTTCCTGCGCGGAAACGCCGATCCAGATCGACGTGCTGCGGGCGGAAAAAGCATACCAGCGGGCCGAGGAACGCATCAAGGCGTTCAACTCTGCACCGCTTAAACACACGGACATCGATTTGTCCCGCGCCGAGGCCGCGCTTCAGCGCGCCATCGTGCGGCTCAAAGTTGCAAAGTCTGTGGGAGCGTAAAAGTAAATTAAAGAAGAGCGTTGCACGATGATGTGCGCGCTCTTTTTTTGTACCGAAAATAGGTAAAGCAGTTTCGGGAGCCGAACTTCTCCCTAACATTTTCATGCGTTGTCATATTGCAAAGATATTTTTCTCAAATTTATTTTTCCTTAATTAAGAGGAGCTTAGTAAAAAAATTCGATGAATATACCTATAGGGGTATTCGTATTGTAAAGGGAAATCATTTCGCTTATAATATTTGCAAATGTTTTAGGGTGGAAGTAGTGCCGCCCGTTTTTGCACGCATTTTTGCGCGACAACCGCATAAGACGTTCACGGGAAAGGAAAACAGGTGAAAGACCTGTGCTGTCCCGCAGCTGTAAGGGGAGCGAACGCCGGAGATATCACTGGGAGACCGGGAAGATCGGCGGGAGCGACGAACCGAGCCAGAAAACCTGCCTGTGAAGACGTATCGTTCTCTTGCGAAGGAGGAGGGGACGGACAAGACGCTTACGCTCTTTTGCGCGGCAGATTGTCCCGCTCGTTTTGCAAGGAAACGGGCGGGATTTTTCTTTCATACGAAACTTTGAGGTATGAGGTGAAGACATGAAGAAATCTTATGCGGGAATAGCGGCTTTCATATTGCTGGCGGGTATGCTGGCAGTTGCGGGTTGCGGCGGAACGGAGCAAAAGGCCGAAGTGAAGTCGGCGAACGAGTTGACGGTCTACACCTCCGTTTACAACGGCATGGTGCAGGAAATGGCTAAGCCTGTTGTTGCGCAGCAATTGAAGGACGTCCATGTCGATTGGCAGACGACCGGCAGCGAGCAAGTGGAAAAGCTCATCAGCGACAATCTGAAACAAGGCGATTCAAACGCGGACGTGGTCATGATCTCGGATCCGAGTTTTTATCTGCAGCTGAAGAAAGACGGAAAACTGCTCAACTATAAGTCGAAAGAAGCCGCGGAACTTGCCGTGACTGTGGACGCGGACGGCGCGTTCACTCCCATTCGCATGAGCGCAATGGTGATTGCCGTAAATCGCGATAAGATCGAGGAAGTGCCCGAGAGCTGGGAGGATCTCCTCGATCCCAAGTACAAGGGACAGATCGCGATGCCGGACCCGAATGTGTCGGCGACGTCGATGGTAACGGTGATGACGCTGGCGGATAAATACGGCTGGGAGTACTGGCGCCGGATGAAGGCCAACGACGTCGTGGTAAGCCCCACGATGGAAATGCGCGATAAATTTGCCCGGGGTGAATATCCCATTACCATTACGCTGGAAGAAGACGTGCTGAAGCAAAAGATGGCGCTGAACGTGAATGCCGAGATCGTCTATCCGGAGGAAGGGAGCGTGCTGGTTCCCGGCTATATCGGCATCATGAAAGACGCCAAGAATCCGGAAAGCGCCAAGAAGTTAGTGGACTGGTGGCTGAGCGAGGAAGGGCAGTCGGCCATGAGCCTCGCTTTTATGCATCCGGTAAAGTTCGGCGTCAAGGAGCCGGCCGGTTCGCGCACCCTGTTTGAGCTGCAGGTTCATTCGCTGCCGGTGAACTGGAACCGGTTGATGGTGGAAAGACAGCTGGTCAAGGACCGGTTTGACGAGATTATGAAGTGACTATGCTTTCATAAGGAGGAAATTATGTTACACACTGTCTGCTTTGCCAATATCCATGTCGATCCCTGCACCAAGCTGCGCACGCTCGTGGACGTGCCGCGTACGCTGAACGCCATTCCAGTGACGATCATCAACGGGAAATACGATGGTCCTACCGTGCTTGTCACGGCTGGCATCCACGGCAGCGAGTATCCAGGAATCGCCGCTTCCATGGAGCTGGGAAAGGAATTGGAGCCCGAGGATATCCACGGCTGCCTCGTCATCATGCATCCCGTGAATGTTTCGGCTTTTTGGGCGCGCATGGCGGAGCTCGGTCCCGAGGACGGGCTGAACCTGAACCGTGTCTTCCCCGGCAATGCTACGCTCAGCCGCACTTACAAGCTCGCTTATTTTTTGCTGCATGAATTCATTCTCAAGGTGGATTACTATCTTGACCTGCACAGCGGCGACCTGCAGGAGGATTTGCATCCCTACGCTTATTTTCCCGGCAATGCCTCGAAAGAAGTCATCGAAAAGTCGCGGGAGATGGCAAAGCAGATCAACGTGGAATATCTGGTCCGCTCCACCGCGACTACCGGCGCATACAACTGCGCGGCGCTGAACGGCGTGCCCAGCATCCTCGTCGAGCGCGGCGGCACAGGGTTCTGCTGCCGGGAGGACATCGAGGAATACAAGGACGACGTTATGCACGTGCTCCAGCATGTAGGCGTGACGCCCGATTACGACCACGGCCATCTCCATACCTTCACGCCGCAGGAGCTGACCAATATCGAATATCTGGAGGCCGACAAGCCGGCTTGCTGGTTCCACCAAAAGCACTGCGGCGAGATGATCGAGAAGGGCGAGCTCCTGGGCTACACCACCGACTTCTTCGGCGAGAAGCAGGAGGAGTTCCACGCCAAATTCAGCGGCGTGATGCTCTATATGACGCCGGCGCTGTCCATCACGCCGGGCCGCGTGCTCTGCGCTTATGCGGAGCTGCCGGCGGACTATGTGCCGCAGGCTCCGCACGACCACGTCCATACCCATACGCTGCCGGAAAAGGTGAAATAAACATTTTTTACGTAGGAGATCATATTGGCTAAGACGCTTGATTTGACCAATGGCCCTATCGCCAGGAAACTGCTGATGTTCGCGCTGCCCCTGTTGGGGGCCAGCCTGATCCAGCAGCTCTATACCACCGTCGATATCCTGTTCGTCAGCAACTTCTTGGGCGCGGAGGCTTCGGCGGCTGTTGGGGCCAGTGTGTTCCTGACCTCGGCTATCATCAATCTGTTCACGGGCGTCAGCATCGGCGCCGGCGTCGTCATCGCGCAGGCTTTTGGGCGCAAGAATCAAATTCAGCTCGGCAAATCTATCCATACGTCGATGGCGCTGGGGCTGATTGGCGGCGTCCTGCTGACCGTCGTCGGATTGTTGACCGCCTCCGCGTTTTTGCGCGCGATTGATACTCCGGCCAGCATTTTTCAGGACGCCTTTGACTATGTGGAGGTATTCTTCCTCGGGCTGACCTTCATGCTGGTCTTCAATATGGCGGCCGGCGTCATGCGGGCGCTGGGAAATTCCCAGACCCCGATGCTGATTCAGTTGGTGTGCGGCGTCATCCATATCGTGACGAATTATCTGTTTATCCTGTATATGGACAACGGCGTCCTCGCCGTGGCATGGTCGTCGGTGCTGTCGCAGGTGATTTCGGCGGTGATTTCCGTACAGTATCTGCTGAACAGCGGGGTCATGCACGTCAGGAAGCTGGCGGTGGACGGCCCGCTGACGAAGGAGATTATCCGTATCGG
>JAEERZ010000319.1 GCA_016286075.1 Selenomonadaceae bacterium | reverse complement strand
GGCGACGCGCGGGACGTGCTGGATCATCCGGAACAGGAATACACCAAAACCTTGATGGCGGCTGTGCCGAGATTGCGGAGGGGAGCATGACGACGGAAATTCTAAGCGTGCAAAACCTCAAAAAAATTTTTTCGCGGGACGGACAAGGCGATTTCGTCGCCGTGGACGGCGTCAGCTTCGATATAGCGCAGGGGGAATGCCTCGGCCTGATCGGCGAGTCCGGCAGCGGCAAAAGCACCGTCGCGAACATGATTGCCCGGCTGCTGGACCCCACCGAAGGACAGATTCTTTTAGACGGCGAAGACGTCACAAAAGCCGACGTGCGAACCGTCTGCCGCAAAGTGCAGATGGTATTCCAGTCGCCGCAGGAATCCTTCGACCCGCGCCGCACGCTGGGGGACGGCATCGGCGAGAGCCTTTTGACCGCGGGACAATCCGCCGCCGAGGCGCGCGAGGAAGTAGCGCGGCTTTTGGAAGCCGTCGGCCTCCCGCCAGATTTCGCCCGCCGCTATCCCCACGAAGTCAGCGGCGGCCAGTGCCAGCGCGCGGCGATTGCCCGCGCTCTCGCGATCGAGCCGAAGCTCCTGCTCTGCGACGAGGCCACCTCCGCCCTCGACGTCACCGTGCAGGCGGAGATCGTCGCGCTGCTTTCGCACCTAATGCGCGGCCACGGCATGGCCTGCCTGTTCATCTGCCACGATATCGCACTGGCGCAGGGCTTCTGCGACCGCCTCCTCGTCATGTATCACGGGAAAATCGTCGAGGAAGGAACGCCGGACGAGGTCGTCCAGTCGCCGAAGCAGGAATATACGAAGATGCTGATCGACAGCGTGTTATAAGAGTGGAGTGTGGAGAGTGAAGAGTGGAGATAAATATGCGTAATATCTACACTCTCCACTCTTAACTCTTCACTCTAAAAAGAGAAGGAGCGTTTTCATGGAAAATCTCAAAGATCACATCAAGAGCTACTGGACGCGGCGCGCGCCGTCGTTTCTCCAGCAGCGGCTCCGGGAATATGAAAGCGAGAAGCGCGCGCTTTGGCTGCGGGAAATCTCCCGTTATCTGCCGCAGGGGAAACGGCTTCGGATTCTCGACGTCGGCACAGGCACGGGCTTTCTGGCTTGTCTGCTCGCCGCCGAAGGCCATATGGTCACGGGCGTCGATCTGACCGCCGAGATGATTTCCCGCGCGGAAGCCTTCGCGAATACGGTCAACGCCCCGGTAAATTTTCTCGTGATGGACGCGGAGAGCCCGAATTTCCCGCCGGAACGCTTCGACGCCGTCGTCACGCGGAATCTGACCTGGACCCTGCCCGATTTGGAAAAAGCCTATCGTTCATGGCACAAACTGCTGGTGAAAGGAGGAACCTTGATCAATTTCGACGCGGACTATTGCCATGAATTCTCTGACGCGGAGGACGTCGCGCTGCTGCCGAACCACGCGCACAAGACGATTCCCGCCGACCTCCTTGCCGAGGGCGACGAGATTACGCTGGAAATGTGCGCGTACCAAAACCGGCGTCCCGAATGGGACCTGCGCCTTCTGATCGACGCGGGCTTTTCCCGCGTCACGGTGGACGCGGGCGTATGGAAACGCGTCTACGCCGAGCCGGATGAGTTTTACAATCCGACGCCGATCTTCACGATCGCGGCGGAAAAATAAGCAAGAAAGAAGGTTTACCATGAAAAGAACACTGGCGTTATTCTTCGCTCTCTGCCTTGCCGTCAGCCTCTTGGCGGGCTGCGGCGGGGGCGGCGGGAACAAGGGCGGCGAAAAAGCTTCGACGGTCAAGAGCATGACCGTCGGCGACACCACCTTCACCCCCGACAACCTCGAAAAGACCATCAACCCCCACGACGAATATTCCGGCTGGGCCTGCATCCGTTACGGCGTCGGCGAGACCCTCGTCCGCTACAACGACAAGATGGAGGTCGAGCCGTGGCTGGCGACCTCATGGAAAAACGTCGACCCGCTGACTTGGGAAGTGACGCTGAAGGACGGTGTGAAATTCCACAGCGGCCGCGCGATGGACGCCGCCGCCGTCAAGGAATGCCTTGAAGCGCTTGTCCAGAATCACGACCGCGCGCCGAAGGATTTGATGATCGACTCCATCGAGGCGAAAGGACAGACGCTGATCATAAAGACGAAGGAGCCCCGCCCGGCGCTGCTTCATTATCTCGGCGACCCCTATAGCTGCATCTTCGACATCGCGGCGGGCACAAAGGGCGGCATCGTCGCCGGGACCGGCCCCTATATCGCGACCGACTGCAAATCCGGCGACCACCTGACGCTGAAAAAGAACGAAGCCTATTGGAACGGAAAGCCGAAGCTCGACGAGCTGACGATCCGGGCCATCTCCAACGGCGGCACGCTGTC
>JAEERZ010000318.1 GCA_016286075.1 Selenomonadaceae bacterium | reverse complement strand
TCGGGTTCGTACCGCCGATGCCGTCCTGCGGAGAACTTGCGCCGGAAAGGTTCTGGCTCAGCATATCGGTGAAATTCACGCGGCTCGATTTGAAGCCCGTGGTGTTGACGTTGGAAATGTTGTTGCCGATGACGTCCATACGGGTCTGATGATTTTTCAGTCCGGAAACACCGGAGAAAAGAGAACGCATCATAAAGTATCATTCCTTTCTTTTTGCCAAGTGCGGCCCGAAGCGCTTCTCTCATTCTGCGCCCCGAGGCTCCCTGAAAGGTCCAGCCTTAAAGGATCGCCGCACTGTCGATATTCGTGAAGATGTTTTCCTTTGCGCTCGTTCCGTCCATAGCGGTAATCACGGTACGGTTCTTGACGCTGACGACGAAGGCCATGTCGTTCATGTAGATGAGGGATTCCCTCGCCCCTTTTTCCGCCATGCGCTCCACCGTGTCGTCCAGCTTCGCGAGCTGCTGGTCGCTGAGGTCGATCTGCCTGTCCCGAAGGCGCTCGTTCGCGTGCTTGGAGAATTTGACCTTCGTTTCCTGTCCCGCCAAGATGTCGGCGAAATCGGAGGTTTGCTTTTCGTCCCGCTGCACGCGGCTCGCCGCCGGATTCCCGATGGGCAATATGGGCTGTGACGACCAAAAGATTTTGTTGTCCGCCATATTCCTCATGCCTCCAATTCCTCAGGCGTCCGCCTCGCCCACCTGCCGGACTTCGCTGATTTCCACCTGATACGTCTGCCCGTTGGACTCCGCCACGATCTTCGGGCTGCCGTCCACGATGTTTACGCCTTTGACCTTGCCGACAAAGTCCGTCGTCGTGGTTACGGCGTTGCCGTTGGCGTCGACGATTGCCTTGCCGCTGGCGTCGGTCTGCACCGTCTCCTGCGTCCAGGCGATGTCTTTGCCGATCATGCTGCTGAGCTGGCCGACGAGCACCGAGGTGTCGATGTTCGAAACCATCTGGGAGACTTCCTCGATGGATTTGTAGACGTTCGTCATCTGCTCCAGCGAAGAGAACTGGGCGAGCTGAGCGACATACTCGGAATTGTCCTGCGGATCGAGGGGATCCTGGTACTGCATCTGGGTGACGAGAAGCTGCAGGAACGCGTCTTTGTCGAGAGCGTCGTTCGCGCGAGACGTGGTCTTGGAAGCCTGCATCGCGTCGTAATCGGCTTTCGAGTAAGTGACGCCGCCTACGGTTACGGTATTGAGATCTGCTGCCATAGTTTTTCCTCCTTTTGAGAAAGTTTACACAAGATAATTTACGCCTTCGGCGTCTCCGACGTTTGCCGGATTATCCGCTTCTGCCGCGCCGCCCGCTGTCGGGTTGACCGTCAGCGCGTCGGCGTCGTTTTCAAAGCTCCGGCGATCCGCCGCCTGATTCCTCGCGGACTGCTGCGGCTGCTGATAGCCTTGCTGTCCCGCCTGGCTCTGCGCGAAGAAGTCTTCCGAGAGGCCGGACTGGACGTCCACGTTGTTGACTTTCAGGCCCTGCTGCTGGAGCTCTTGCTTGAGCTGGATCATCGAGCTTTCGAGGAGGCCGCGCACCTGTGCGTTCTCGGTATGGAAGGTCGCGTTGACCGCGCCGCCCGCCGTGACCGCCACGCGAAGGGTGAGCTCGCCGAGGTGCTCCGGATTCAGCCGAATGACCATTTCGGTGTTCGCGTCGGTACGGATGAGCCGCGCCTGCTCGACGACCTGCTGCATGACGTTGTACGGGTCCTGCGCCTGCTGTACGGGAGCCGCCTCTGCGGGAGCCGCCGCGTTCATCGTTTCCGTAAAGCTCATGCCCTGCGGAATCATGCCCGCGCCGTTGGTCTGCTGCGCGCCGGTCTGGGATTCTCCCTGACCCGCCGTCCGAAGGGGCTCGACGTTTTCGCTCCCGGACCGAACGGCCTCCGCTGCGGCTTCGCCCATTTGTTCCTGCATTTGCTGCTGGGGCTGCCGGTTCAGCATATCGCCGAGATCCTGCCGCGCGCCTGCCTGCGCTTTGTCCAGCACCGCGTCTTCCACGGTGAGGGGAACGCCCGCGAAAAGGCTTTGCGCGTTCTCGCTGCGAGGCTCCGTGCGGTTCTCCTGCGCGACCGTCCTTGTCTGTACGGGAGCTGCATCCTGAAGGATCGCCGCCGTTTCCGGCTGCTCCGTGACAACCTCTGCTGCGGCCAAAGGCTCCGCCGCCGTCTGCATTTGCGTCTGCGGCTGCATTTGTGCCTGCACCTGCGTCTGCGGTAGGCTCTGCGCCTCACCCGGCACGAACTGCTGCGGCGCTTCCATCTCGGGAGCCGCGACGGTTTCCTGCGGGGCTGCTGCAAGGTTTTTCATCTGCTCGCCGGTCAAGCGCAAATCCGCGCCGTTCTCGGAGAGCATGTCCATGAGCTTTTGG
>JAEERZ010000317.1 GCA_016286075.1 Selenomonadaceae bacterium | reverse complement strand
AGAGCGACAAATACGCTTCCTCGGAGCCGCTGTTTTCCAATCCGCGGGAGAGATCGATCCAGTCCTGCCCTTCGAGGGGCGCAAGAATCGGCGGGATTTCCGCCGTCTCCGCCGGCCCCGTCTCGACGTTTTCCGCCTCTCCGGCGCCCGCTTCTTGAACCTTCTCCGGCGGCAGATAGAGGAGCAGGAGCGATTCCAGCTTCCCGGAATCCACGGGCTTTGCCAGATAATCGTCGAAGCCCGCCGCCAGATATTCCTCCCGCGCGCCGGAAATGGCATTGGCCGTCAGGCAGACCGCCGGGGTGTCCGCGTTGAGGCCGCCCTTTTCCGCCCGCAGGGCGTGCAGCGTCTCGATGCCGTCTTTCCCCGGCATCATGTGGTCGAGGAAGATGACGTCGTATTTCTTCTCCGCGGCGAGCTGCAACCCTTCGTCCCCGTCGTTGGCCGCGTCCACCTGCACCCGCGTCGGCTTCAGCAGGCTCTTGAAAACCATCAGGTTCATCGGGTTGTCGTCCGCCACCAGAACGCGCGCCTCCGGCGCCGTGAAGGACTCCTGATACTTCTTGCGGTTCTGCAGGCTCGTCCGGAAAGAGGAAGCGTAATCGCCCAGCGGCTCCCACGAGACGACCTTCTGCTTCAGGTCGAAACGGAATACGGAGCCGACGCCGTAAGTGCTTTCCACTCCCAGCGAGGAGCCCATCTTGTCCAAGAGGTTCTTGGTTATGGTCATGCCGAGACCGGTGCCTTCCACATGACGGTTCCGCGTCTCCTCGATGCGCTCGAACTTGGAGAACAGCTTGCCCATATCCTCGGGCTTGATGCCGATGCCGGTGTCCCGTACCGCGACGTGGAGGACCACGCCGTCGGGATCGGCTTCGTCGCGGTCGAAGCCCACGGAGAATGTGACGACGCCTTTTTCCGTGTATTTCACCGCGTTGGTCAGGATGTTCGTGATGACCTGCTTGATGCGGACTTCGTCGCCGCAAAGCAGCTTCGGCGTGTCCTTGTCAAAGTCCAGCACGAGATCGAGGCCTTTCTCGGCCGCCTGGACCTGGATCACGCTCACCAGGTCGTTGAGCACGGAGGAAAGGTCGTATTCCACGGGGAGGATCTCGATTTTCCCCGCCTCGATCTTGGAGAAATCCAGGACGTCGTTCACCAGTCCCAAGAGCGTGTTGCCCGCCGCCCTCACGTTTGCCGCGTAGGACAGGATGCTCTCGTCCTCGCATTCCCGCAGGATGCCTTCGTTCATGCCGAGAATCGCGTTGATCGGCGTCCGTATCTCATGGGACATATTGGAAAGGAAGTCGCTCTTGGCGCGCGAAGCTTCCTCCGCCAGTTCTTTCGCCTCCCGGAGTTCCTCGCTCTCCTGTATCTTGACCCGGACGCGGGTCAGGTACCAGGTGCCAATCACGACTAAAAGCATCAAAAGACTGAATACCACAATTACCAGCGTCGTGATGTCTCCTATGCCCTCGGCGGCCTGCTCCGTCGGCACGAACCCGGCAACCAGATAATCCGTGCCCGGAATCTCCGCCTCGAACAGGATCACCCTGTCATCCCCGGTCCCGAAGGCGCGGGCCGCCGCCACCGAGATTTCCATTTCCCGATGCATTTTATCCTGGTAGAACTCCTGCACATCCGCTCTCTGGAAAAACTCGACGTCTTCGGGGGCATTCCCCCTGAAGGGAACGATGACGTCCCCGTCCCGGGCGACGATCATGGCCTTTCCGAGATCGTCATAGCAGCTGATGGAAAAACGTCTGTCGAGACTCTCCATCGGATAGAACCGGTAAAGAACATATTTTATATTTCTGGCATGGAACACCGGGCAGGTGAACAAGAGGCCCTGATCGTGCACGAAGGAGATGGAGCGCTTGCCCCGAAACGCGGACTGTATGCCGGTATAGAGCTGCGGAGAAAAGGTGTCCCCGTATAACGCCATGCCGTCCAAAGTGAGCAGGCCGTGCTTCACTCCCGCGTCGTTGACAATCGCCGGCATGAACCGCCCGACTTCTTGCGGATTGGATTCGATCCGGGCGGCGATATACGCTAAATTTTCCAGCTCCGTCAACAATTTTTCCGAAGCCTGGTTTGCCAGCGCTTCCGCCTGTCTCCGCGTCTGGTGCGCCGTGTAATTGATCAGAAGCTCCGCTACCCTGCCCTGAAAGAGCACCCCGACCAGGATCAGTACCGCGGCAAACACGGACAAGGACAGGACGGCGCCTTTTTCTTTCAGCGAGGACGTCCAATCATTCATAAATCTCTACTCCTTCGACGAACCAGTTCATCCTCAAAAAAAGTTCTTCGTCGCTGATTTGCTCGCCGCGCCCGCAGCGCAGCCCTCCCTCATTGTCGTAAATCTGGCCGGAAAACACGTCCCAATCCGTC
>JAEERZ010000316.1 GCA_016286075.1 Selenomonadaceae bacterium | reverse complement strand
GTATTTTCCGTAACCGTCGACGCCTTTTCCGTCATCGTATTGATGTCGATGAAAGCCGCGTCGATATGCTGTTTCGCGCCGTCCACGCTGGCAAGCTGCTTGTCCATGCCGCCCGCGACCCCGGTAACGGTTTCCGCAACGTGGGTCGCCGCCTCCGCCGCCTGCTGCGAGCTGGCTGTCAGCTCCTCGGAGCTTGCCGCCACCTGTTCCGCCGTATGGGCCATTTGCTGAATCAAATCCCGCAGATTTTTCATCATCGAATTGAACTGGCCGGACATCTGCCCGAATTCGTCGCTGGACGTGACCGGCAGCGGCTCAAGACGCAGATTGCCCTGCGACATCTCGCCCATGTGCGCGACGAGCCCGGCGATTTGCTTGACAATGGTGTTCGCGAAATACAGCAGCGAAACGACCATCAATACGATGCCGATCGCCGTCAGAATTCCGTAGACCATACGGAGCTTTGAGACCTCCGCGAACACGAAATCGGCCGGCGCGCCCACCGCCACGATCCATCCCGTGGCCGCCATCGTATCGTAGCCGATGACCGTCTCCGTGCCTGTGGCGCTCGACACAAAATAGCCCTTCTTGTTCTGCGCCATCTCGGCGATATGGTCTTTCAATACCGGATTTTCCGAAACGGGTTTCAGGTTCTCGTTCTCGTCCGCCGACGCGATGATGATTCCCGTTTCCGGGTTCAAGATCATGCCCTTGCCTTGTCCCTCATATTTGAGCTGTTTCGCTTTCGTCGCCAGCGTATCCGCCTTGATCGTCACGCCGAGAACGCCGCCGGGCGCGCCCTGCCGCTTGTACGGGATGCCTACGCCGACCACCATCTCGCCCGTGGTCTTCGATTTATACGGGTCGGTATAAGCGATTTTTCCGGAAGAATGAGCGCGCTTGTACCAATCGCGCTCCTGCCATTTCGACTTGCCCGTCTGGTCGCCGTTCTCATAGGTCATGCAGTAGCCGTCTTCCATGACGTTGATGAAATTCTTGACTTCCTTGTCGTCCGCGCCCGCCATCACGATCTCGTGGCTCCGGGCCACCGCCTCCTGCGACGCCGGAAGGTGCGCCAAAATCGACGCGGTGCTCTGCCCGAGCTGCACCTTTTCGAGCAGCCACGCCTCCGCGTCGTCGGCCTCGGCCCGGACGCCCGCGGCGATCTGCTTCTCCACCGTGTCCTTCACCGCGTTGGAAGCCGTGAAAAAGCCGACGACGGACACAACCGCCATAATCAGCCCGGCGACGCCCGCCAACGCGAAAAATTTCTGCTTTACGTTCATGCTACCGCTCCTTCCGCTGTTCCAGAAAGAATCCCTATGAATTTTATTATCATCTTTTCAGGATTCTTTGTCAAGGAAACCCTGTTTGCGAATCAAAATTTTTGAAGTAGGAAAATCCAACTTTCCTACTTTCCTACTTTCCTACTTTCTTACCGTAAAAATTACGAAAACTTTTTCGAAGATTAAACTCCGCCAAGAAAAATACACTCTAATACTATTGCAATCGAATTACGGACATACAAAAAGCGGCGCCCGAAGACGCCGCTTTCCTTTTGCCTTATCTGGATTACACTTGAAACTTGCCTGTCGCATTTTGCAGTTCCGTGGCGAGATCCGCCAGCGAGTGGGACGCCGAAGCGATCTCCTGGCTCGATGCCGACTGCTCTTCCGCCGCCGCCGAAATCGTTTGCGTCTCCTGACTCGTCGCGCGGCTTACTTCGTCGATGACGTCCATTGCTTCAACGACGCCTTGCATTCCCTTCGATACGGTCTGAACCTCGTGATTGATTTCTTTCATCTCCGACTTGATCGACGCAACACGCGCCGTGATGTCCTGGAACTGCTCCCCGACCTCGCGGATCGCCTGCGTGCCGAGGGCGACTTCGTTCGTCCCCGCTTCCATCGCGATGACCGCTTCTTCCGTGTCGCCCTGAATGACGGAAATACGCTGCTTGATTTCCTCCGCAGACTGCTGCGACTGCTCGGCCAGCTTGCGGACTTCCTCCGCCACGACAGAGAAGCCGCGCCCAGCCTCTCCCGCACGCGCCGCCTCGATAGCCGCGTTCAGCGCGAGGAGGTTCGTCTGGTCGGCGATAGCCGAGATGCTTTCAACAATCGCGCCGATCTGCTTCGAGTTCTCGCCAAGCTTCTTGACGACTTCGGCGGAATTGGAAACGCTCTGCTCAATGCCGTTCATCTTATCCATCGCGTTCCGCATGAGCTCCGCGCCGTGGTCCGCCGCACCCGCCATCTGCTCTGTGTTTTCCGTGACCGTCGCCGCCTTTTCCGTCATCGCGTTGATGTCGATAAAGGCCGCGTCGATGTTCTGCTTCGCCTGGTCGACGCTGGTAAGCTGCTTGTCCATGCCGCCCGCGACCCCGGTAACGGT
>JAEERZ010000315.1 GCA_016286075.1 Selenomonadaceae bacterium | reverse complement strand
GACGAATTATCAATTTGCCGAGCTGTTGCAGTCCCTTTTGCGGCGGTTTGGGTTTTCGGCAGGGCTTACGGGACGCAAGGAGGATTACGTCGTATACATGAAAGAAGGGGACGCGATTCTTGATTTCCTCGCGATGGCAGGGGCCGAAGAGGCTGCGACGTCATTTGAGGCAGCCCGCAATGTAAAAGAGGTCAGGAACCAAGTCAACCGTCTTGTGAACTGCGAGACGGCTAATCTGAGCAAGACGGCTGCTGCTGCGGCCCGACAAGTGGCGGTTCTTCGTTCGTTCGCGGCGGCGGGCGGGCTCGCAGGGCTCGCGCCGGGACTCAAGGCGGCGGCGGAAGCGCGTCTTGCCCATCCTGAAGCGTCGCTGGCGGAATTAGGTGCGGAATTAGGCGTGGGACGCTCCGGCGTCAATCATCGTCTGCGGCGGTTGATGGAACTGGCGGAAGAGAGCGGCAGGCGGCGCGCTTGACGCTAAAACGCCGGCGTCGGATATGATTCTGACGGAAAGGGAGCATTTGCAGGAAGGGGTCATAAGGCTTTGGATAAAATGTATATTGCCAGATACGGCAGGGGAGAATCAAGAAAGCAAGGAGGAAGCGGATTCTTGCGGTTGATTTTTGCACTGCTGGTCATTCTGTTGTTGGCGGCGGGCGCGCTGGCGGCGGCCGTGGAGCTTTATCCGCCGCAGGGAATGCTGATTTTGGAATATCATAAGGTCAATAACCGCACGAAAGACGATTACACGGTATCTACAAAGGATTTTGCGGAGCAGATGGACGTCTTGCAGGCGGACGGATATACGACGATTTCCGTGCTTGATTTCCTGCGGGCGAAAAAAGGCAAGCAGGAATTGCCGGAAAAGCCCGTAGTCGTCAGTTTTGACGACGGGTACAGCGACAATTATACGGAGGCGCTGCCAATCTTGGAAGAGCGCGGCATGAAGGCTACGGTGTTCATGGTGACGAACAACATCGGGCTGCCGGGATATCTGACATGGGATCAGCTTCATGAGATGGAAAAGCGCGGGATCGAGCTTGGCAGCCACACGGCGAATCATCTGCCGTTGACGAATATGACGGTTGACGAAGCCCGGAACGAGGTGCAAAAATCCAAGCTTATGATGGAATGGAAGGGGCTCAAGACGATATTTGTGCTTTCCTATCCAAACGGGCAATACGACGCGTATTTGCCGGATATCTTGAAAGAGGAATATTATTTGGCTGCGGTCACTGGGGATCCGGGGCTGAACACGTTTCAGACCAATCCTTATCTTTTGCATAGAATCAACGTCCCGACGCCGCATTTTGGAGCGGCGGAATTTCGATTGAGAATATGGAAGGCAAAAGCGGCGGCGCTGATCGGGCTGTGGCAAAACGTGGGGGATTTGAAGAAGTGACGCCGGGAAATGCAAGAGGAGAGGCTGTATGAGAAGGAAATATCTGGCGGCGGCTCTGGCCGGGCTGGCATTTTTCGGAATGGTTCCTTCAACGTCGTTGGGGCATCGGCATTTGGCAGAAGAATATGCCGACAGAGTGCAGCGCGAACGGCAGGAGAGGCTACAGGAAGAGGCACGGGCTGCACGGCTCCGCGAACAGGCGGAGCTTCGTCGTCGTGCCGAAGAGGAACGGGAACGGCGTCTGGCGGCGGAGCAAGAAGATGTCGAAAAAGACGAGGATGACGAGGAAGAGTGGGAGGACGAGCATCCTGCGGAAAAGGACAGGATGCAGGAACAGGAGCGCGCGCGTATAGAGGAAGAGCGTTTACGAATAGAGCGGGAACGGGAAGAAACGGCGGCGAAAGAAAGGGCTGCGCGCCAGGCCGCCGAAGCGGAAGCACGAGAAAGAGAACGTCAGACTGCTGAGGAGGAGGCCAAGGAAACGGCGCGACATATGGAGGAAGAAAAGCGTCGGGCAGAATCGGAGCAGGCGACAGAGGAGGCGGAAGGAACGGGAGAAGGTTTGTTGCGGCGTCTGATGCGTCGTGCGCAGGAAAAAATCAACGGGACGAATAATGTGACGGCGGAATCGGGGAAACCGTCCCTGCATGTGGCGGAACCTCAACCGATGAAGCTCTTATCTGCGGAAGCGACAAATACGGGCGGGACGCTGATTTTTTCCGACAGCCCCGAGTACTTGAAACGTCCGGGAATTCTTTATACGGATATTGTGAAAGGCGACGCGAGGGTATTTTATTATCATTTGAACGATACGAAGCAAAAACTGAAAGTGGCCGTCGTTCTGGAAAGCGTGGGCGGGCAATATTCGGTGGTGAGGGTCACGCGGCGGGCCGTCGTCGACCCGGATCAGACCTATACGAAAGTGGGGAAAGGAGTCCAGCAGGAGTTCTTTGCCGACAATCAAAAGACGGACAGGCTTTATATCGCCCCGGAGGAGCGAAGGCTGCTGCTGGAAAAGCCGGATAAAACGG
>JAEERZ010000035.1 GCA_016286075.1 Selenomonadaceae bacterium | reverse complement strand
AAGAAAACACAGGGCACTGTTTCCTTTGTCGTGGGAAATGGCGAAGAAGGAAATCCCCGCATAGCTGAAAGCCAGGCTGAGTACAGCGGCAATCTCGACGCCGAGACGGAGACTATTTCTGCCCGGTTTACGGCCAGACGAAAAAAGTTCAAGCTGAAAACGTGACGGATAAGCGCAAAGAAAAGGAGCGGCTTCATTGCAAGGCCGCTCCCTTTTGTTTCATTCTTAGGAAAGATAGCTACAGCGAATAATAATAGGGACAGATATTCTCGAAACGCCCGTCCTTCATGCGGAAGCCTCCCGGAATCGTGCCGAGCTGCACGAAGCCCAGTCTCTCGTACAAATGGCGGGCGTGGTGATTGCTTTCCACCACCGCGTTGAATTGCAATATGGAAAAGCCGAGTTCCTTCGCCTGCACGATGCAGTCCTTCACCAACGCTTCCCCGATATGCAGTCCGCGACAGGCGGAGCTCACGGCGTAGCTGGCGTTGCAGATATGACCGCACCTTCCTACGTTGTTCGGGTGCAAAATATAAAGCCCCAGAACGCCCTGCTCTTCCTTCTCGGCCACGCCCGTGTAGCTCTGGGAAGCAAAGAACTTTTCCCCCTCCCGAATATCCAGCGTTTCCTCCTGCGGGAAAGCAATTCCCTCCGCCACGATTTCATTCCATATCGAAACCATCGCGGGCAGATCCTCTTTACGATAAGCTCGAATCATATTTTCCCTTTTCACTTTAAATATTTATTTCGCCAGCCGCTGCACCGGGAACGTGAAATACGTTTCAGGATACGGCTCGTTCTTCAGCGTGAAGTGCCACCATTCCTCGTCGAGGGGCTTGAAACCGTGGCTAAGCATCGCCGTGCGGAGAATCATGCGGTTGCGGAATTGCTCTTCCGTGATGCCTCCTTCGGCGTTCCCTTCATACTCTCCCGTATCAGGATTTCCGCACCATGCGGGATGACTCTCAAGGCCGAAATAATCGAAGGTGCCTCCCATGTCCACTTCCTTGCCCGTCGCCATATCGAACAGCGTCAGGTCGATGGTGCTGCCCCTGCTGTGTCCCGATTTTGCGGCGATATAGCCCTTCTCGAACAGCACGTCCTTATTCTCGTTCGGGTAAAAATAAGGCTTCATGCGCACGTCCGCCAAGTCTTCCGCCCAGCGCACGAAATGATTGACCGCCATCTGCGGGCGATACGCGTCGTAAACCTTCAGCCGATAGCCCTGCGCCTTCACGTCGTCCGACACGGCTTTCAAAGCCTCCGCCGCTTCCCGCGTCATCAGGACGCAGGGCGCATAATAGCCGTCGATACGGTCGCCGACAAAATTATAGGTCGAGTAGTAGCGGATTTCCAGAATGACGTCGGGCACGGCCTCGGCCAGCTCCACGAAACCGGAGGCGTCGTCGGGCGACTGGCTTCTCGCGCACTCCGCTGCCTGCCCCATAGAAGCGACCGCAAAAACTACCACAGCCCACAAAACCGCAAACCATTTCTTCATACGTCTCTCTCCTTCCCCATCAACTCCGCTATTCTTTTCTCGCCGCCGCGATATACTCGTTCAGCGTATCTACCAAAACCGCCAAATCGAAGGGCTTCGCCACATGGGCGTTCATGCCGTTTTCGAGGCTCTCCTTCTTGTCCTGCTCGCGGGAGTTCGCGCTGAGCGCGATAATCGGGATATTCTGCGCGTCCTCGCGGTTCATGGCGCGAATGCGGCGCGTGGCTTCGTAGCCGTTCATCACGGGCATTTGGATATCCATGATTACCGCGTCGTAATAATGCTCGGGATGGCACGCGACGGCGTCCACCGCGTCGCAGCCGTCCGGCACCGACTCGACCTCGAAGCCGGCCCCTTTCAGCATCTCTTCCGCGATCAGGCGGTTGACGCCCATATCCTCTGCCATCAGTAAGCGATAGGCGCCGGCCGCTTTTATGTCTTCCGCTTTCTCCGCAGCAGGCGAAAGGCTCTTGCGAGCCGCGCCAACCTGTTTCAGCGGCAGCGAGATGATGAACGTGGATCCCTTCCCCTTTTCGCTCTTGATATTGATGGAGCCGCCCATGAGATCAAGGATTTTCTTCGCGATGGCGAGCCCGAGACCCGTGCCGATGTAGCCGGACTCCGTGGAGCTCTTCTCACGCTCGAAGACTTTGCCGATCCGCCGCAAAAATCCTTCCGCCATGCCGACGCCGTCGTCGACGACGGAAATCTCAAAGCGCGCGTACCCGGAGCCAGAGGCGAATCTCCGCCGCGCGGCGACCGTGACGTGGCCTCCTTCCGGCGTGAATTTCACCGCGTTGTCCACCAGATTGCTCAGCAGGCGGCGGAAGCGCACCGTGTCCAGCAGCACGTCAGTGGGCGGCAGGTTCAGATCCGTCGTCAAAGCAATCTGCTTTTCCTCGGCCTGCGGCCGGAACATATCGACGACGGCGCAAATCTCGTCGTCAAGGCTCGCGGGCAGATCGTCCAGCGTAAATTTCTCTTGGGACAGGCTGCTCATTTCGATTAAGTTTTCAATCAACGCCAAAAGGTGGCTGCTGGCTTCCTCCACGTTGCCGAGGAACTCCGCCAGCAGTTCCGGATCATCCATGTGGCTTTTCGCGAGAGCCGTAAATCCCGTGATGGAATTCATCGGCGTACGGATGTCATGGGACACGCTGAACAGGAACGCGGACTTGATTTCGTTGGCTCGCTTTTCCCGCTCCAGCTCGTTCTCCATTTCCATTTTTTCCGAAAGCTCGCGCTGAACGCTGGAAATCCGCGCGGTCACGTCGCGGAAGCCCAAGACGGCGCCGGAAATATCGAAATCCTTGACGCGGACTACGGACATTTCCATATAAACGGGGGCTTTCCCCTCCCCTTTGCAGCGGTATGTCACAGCGTAGGAGCTCTCTTTGTCGAGCCGCTCGCTGATATGATGTTCCTCCGTCTGCCGGTGGAAAAACGCCTGATCCTCCGGCAATACGTATTGCTGCCCGTACTCCGCGAAGACGCGCCGAAAATCCGCGTTGGGTTCGCCGCCCTCTGCAAGGCGCGCGACAATCTCGCGGAAAATCCCATTCTCCTGCCGATAGGGACGCAAAACGCCCGACGCAAAATCCAGCAGGAAAATCGACGAATAGCCTACGGAAAGTCCTTCGATGACCCGCGCGCTGCGGCGGCTCTCCTCCCGTACGGCGCGAATCTCGGTAATGTCGCGGATAAAGACATAATAGACGTCGCCGCCTTCCTCGGTATGCACGAGCCGCCCATAGTCGTCCACCCAGCGGATTGCCCCGTCTTTTCGGCGAATGCGGTACTTCACATAGTCGAGTCGCTTGTCGTTCCTCTTGACCTGCTGCAAAATCGACGCCTCGACGTCGGGCAAGTCGTCAGGATAGACCAGTCCCTTGAAAGTGCCCCCTGTCAGCTCGCGAAATTCCTCCTCCGTGGCGCAGCCGAAAATATCCAGCATCACGTCGTTGAGATAGAGGATGGTCTCGTCTCCTTCCGCGCGATAGATGAAGAAGCCGCCCGGCATTTTCTCGGCCATGCTCCGCAGCGCCTCCAAGGAAGTCTCCGTCGCGTTCGCGGGCAGGATGTTTTCGCTCATGGTTCCCATTCCTTTCTTACGCAAAGAATGAAGATATTACGAATTATAACTTCACTCTCTTTATTTCTATATTTCTTGTCTATATTTTTCGATATATTTTCAAGCGCCGTCAACGCCTTGCGGAAAGAAAAACATTTTCGCAGGCGTTTTCTTGTGCTATACTTCTTACTGACAGAGATTATTCCGGAAAGAAGGCTGAATCCCTATGGATACAAAACCGCAGTCCCGCGTGCTGATCGTCGACGATATGCGGGTCAACCGCATGATCCTCTCATCGCTCCTCGCGTCAAACGGCGTGATGGCCGATCTGGCGGAAAGCGGCGAGGAATGCTTGAAGCTCTGCCGCGAAAATCAGTACGACCTGATTCTTCTCGACCACAGAATGCCCGGTATCGACGGCGTGGACACTTTCGTGCGGCTCAAGGAAATCTTCAAGGAGCAGGGCCGCGAAGTGCCGGTGGTCTGCCATACGGTAGAGGCGGCGAAAGACAATATCAATCTCTATAAAGCGGCGGGCTTCGCCGACGTGCTGATAAAACCCATTCAGCCCCAGCGCCTCTCGGAGGTGCTGATGACGTATCTGCCGGAGGGCAGCGTCGAAGACCATCAGAAACGTGACGACGAGGAAACGAAGCTGAAAGAGGAACTGGCAAAGCTCCCCGGCTGGCTTTCCGGCGTTCCGGGACTCGACCTTTCTTACGGCATGGGCAACTGCGAAACGGCGGACGACTACTTGGACGCCCTCTCCGTCTTCGCCGCGTCCATCCAGGACAAAGCCGACGAAATCGACCGGCTTCTTACGGAGGAGGATTTCAGCCACTACACGCTGAAAGTCCATTCGCTGAAAAGCATGGCGCGCCTCGTCGGCGCGGTGGGACTTTCGGAGGCCGCCGCAGAGATGGAAGCGGCGGGAAAAGCCGGCGACTTTGACGCAATCCGGGAAAAGACGCCGAATCTCCTCTCGGCGTATCGCGTCTATTCCGACCATTTAGCGCCGCTGGCCGAAGACGCGGAGGACGAACCATGAAACAACCGATGCGCACGATCGTCTATATCGGGCAGGAAAAGCATATCGTGACGCAGGCGGTGGAAAATCGGCTGACCGAAGCGGGGTTCCGCGTCCTCGCGATCCCTTCGGACATCGACGAAATCAACAAAAATCGTCACTGCACCGATATTTTCCTCTGCTACCTCGATTACACCAGCACGAAGACGGAAATCGTCATGCACTATCTGGCCGACCTCTGCCGCGACGAGTACAAATCCATGTGCCTGATCGTGGACAACGCGACCCGCGCGCAGGTCCGAAAGATGGAAAGCGCCCAGTGGGCGGCACATATCTATGTGCGCCCCCTCGACATGAACGACGTCGCCGACGACCTCACGGAGCTCGCGGACGCGCACGACGAGTTTCGCCGGAAGAAAACGCTCCTCGTCGTGGACGACGACAGCGACTTCCTGATGATCATGGACTACTGGATGAACAAATATTACAACATCGTCGGCGTAAATTCCGGCGTCGAGGCCGTGACCTACATCCAGCACCATCGAGCTCCCGACTTGATCCTGCTGGATTACGAAATGCCCGACCTCGACGGCTACGACGTGATGCAATGGCTGCACGGCACACCGCAGACCGCGGACATTCCGATCATCTTCCTCACGGGCGTCAACGACAGGGAGAGCGTCATGCGCATCGTCAAGCACAAGCCCGACGGCTATCTGCTGAAATCCGCCCGGAAGTCGGAGCTCCTCGACGCGCTGGAACGCTTCTTCGTCATGAACATTTTCCACAAACGTATGGCGTAAACTAAAACGCGAAAATATCGCTATTTCGCAACCGCTTCTCTAAGGAATCACTGAATAAGTCCGGCAGAGTCACGACTTGACTTATTCAGTAATTCCTACGCGGTTGCTTTTTTATGCCCGGCGCAAAAGCCGTCTCATGAATCAGTCAAAGAACGCGGCGATACCCATCAAGAGCCCCGCCTTGCCCATCGTCTTCAGCAAGAATCCTTCCGGGTGCAGGCTTTCGGCTTTTCGCACGTTTTCCTTGTCGTCGGTGCCGGTCAGGAATACCACGGCGAGATCTTTCAGCTTCGGATTGGCGCGGATCTGGCGCAGCACCTCCGCTCCGTTCATCTCCGGCATCTCGTAGTCCAGCAGCAGCAGCTCCGGCACTTCTTTCTCCAGCGCCGCCAGCGCCTTCTTGCCGGAATTGACCGCCGTGACCGCGTAATCCTTTTTCAGCCAGCGGCTCGTGAGCGCGAGGAAATCGTCGTCATCGTCGACAAGAAGGACCGTGTGCCGCTTCGTCGTCACCACGTCGGCCTTCGGCGCCGCGGGCTGCGCGGCTTCCGTCTCATTCAGCCGCGCCAGCGGTTCGGAAAGGCTGCGGTACAGCGCAAGCAGAGCGTTCGTCCCCTTTTCGATGGCGTCCGCATCGCCGTCCTTCCCCGCCGCCTCCAGCCTTGCCGCCATCCGGCTAAGCTTCATCACTCCGACGGCCTTCGCCATGCTTTTCAGCGAATGCACCTTGATCGTATATGCGTCGTAATCCTTCTCTTTCCACAAACGCTCGATCTCGGCGGCCTGAAATTTGATGGACCGCCCGAACAGCGAAAGGGTCTCCAGATATTCGTCGCTGCCGCCGCAGAACATCACGCCCTTCTCCGTATCAAAACGGGCGTCCGAGACGAGCCATACGGGCAACTGCGCTTCCGTCGCCGCTTTTTCCTCGTCCGCGTCCGCCGTGACAATCTTTTCCGGCGGCAGCGCGCGCAGCAGCATCGCTTCCAGCTCGTCCACCATGACGGGCTTCGACAGGTAATCCCAAAAGCCCAGCGCGATATACTCTTCCCGCGCGCCGGACATGGCGTTGGCGGTCAGCGAGATGATCGGCGTCTCGGCCAGCTTCGCAGGGAACCGCCGTTTGAGCTGTCCCAGCGTTTCCGGGCCGTCCATGCCCGGCATCCGATGATCGAGGAACACGAGATCGTAAGCCCTGACCGCGAATTTCTCAATGCACTCCTCGCCGCTCTCGGCGGTATCCACTTGGATTTTCGTACGTTTCAGGAGTCCGGCGATGACGGCGAGGTTCATCGGCGCGTCGTCCACTACGAGGATTCGCACGTTCGGCGCGGTGAACCGGGTCTTGCGCTTCGCCCGCTTGTCGCTGACCTTTTTCAGCGCCTTGCCGAGATCGCCGATGCCTCTCCATTCGGTCACTTTCTGCGGCAACGCGAAGGAGAAGGTGGAGCCCTCGCCGAAGGTACTCTTCACTTCGAGGGAGCTTCCCATCAGCTTCAAAAGCCGCTGGGTGATGTTGATGCCGAGGCCCGTCCCCTCGATCTTCTTCGTGCGCTCCAGGTCGATGCGGTCAAAGGCCTGGAACAGCTTGTGGATGTTTTCCTCCCTGATGCCGACGCCCGTATCCTCCACGGACACGTCCAGCAGGATTTCCTCCTCGGACGTCTTGCGGCAGTCGACGTTCAGCGTCACCGAGCCCTTCTCCGTATATTTGATCGCGTTCGTCAGCAGATTCGTGATAATCTGCTTGACGCGCAGTTCGTCGCCAACGAGCTTGGACGGTATATCTGGCGCGGCTTTGACGTACAGGGAAAGGCCGCGTTCTTCCGCCTTCATGCGAATCAGGTTCACGAGGTCGCTGATGAGGGACGCCAGCTCGTATTCCTGCGGCACGATCTCCATCTTGCCCGCCTCGATTTTCGAGAAATCGAGGATCTCGTTGATGATGCCGAGCAGCGAAAGCCCCGCCGCATGGGCGTTTTCCGCGTAAGTCAGCACGCTCTCGTCGTCGCATTCGCGGAGAATCATCTCATTCATGCCAAGCACGGCGTTGATCGGCGTGCGAATCTCATGGGACATCATCGAAAGGAACTCGGACTTCGCACGATTGGCGGCGTTCGCCTCCACCGCCATATCTTCCAGCTCTTTCGTGGTCTTCTCGAGGAACATCGCCAGCCGCCGCTCGCGGGGGATTGCCCCGGCGCTCTGCGTCTCGACGGGAAGCGCCTCTCGCCGTGCGTGGTTCTCCCGGCGCGCCGCTCCTTCCCGCAGGCCGACGGACACGATGGCGGCATTGACGACGCCGCCGCCCTTCCCGTCCAACATGACGGCGGTATAGCCCCGCATCCACGAGGACTGCGGCATCACCGCGCGGTAAGCGGTCACATCGGAAATAGCCTGCTCCGCCAAAAAGCGCACGCGGTTCTCGCAGACGATGAGGAACAGCGCCTGCGGCCCGAACGCACGCATATTCTCGGCATAGAGCCGCGTCTTTTCCAGCAGACGTCGCGGATTTCCGTAGGAAAGCTTCACCAAGTCGCCCTCGTTGACCCGCGCGATGAACGAAATGCCCCCCTGCTCGTCATATCCCGAGGGCGTGCGGACTACCAAATGCTCTCCCCGGCGGGTGATAAACGGGAATTCCCGCACATTCTCGATGAAATATTCGTCCGGCTCGACGCCCAAATATTCCCGGTAAATGTCAATGGGCGTGCGGCTGTCGATGGAAGTGACGCGGGTCCGCCCGTCCGTCCCGGTAATCTTCATTTCCTTGCCGATGGGCGTCCATCCCATATCGTAATTATAGCAAACGGAAAGGCCGCGCCCGTATAGCACCAGCGCGGCAATGCCCCGGTCGTCCGGCTCGCCGTCCTTGAAACTGCCGCAAAGATACGGATGCTTCGCGCCGGACTGCGCGCCTAAGATTGGGACTTCATAGCCGCCGTCGTCGTTCAGCAGCGCGGTCAAGAACTGGTCGATCTCACGCTCCACGCCCGCCGTGAACAGCAGCACCGCCGCCACATCTTTCATCCCGCGAAGCTCGCGGTCAAACCGTTTCCCCGCCTCCTGCGCGGAAATCTCGCGGCAGTCGTAATAGAGAAGCTCCGCCTTCGCACGCTCCATCAGGAGGAACGAATAATCCTCGCCCTCCAGCGCGAAACCGTTCTCGGCCTCGTTCTTGTGCGTGGTCATGCCGACGATTTTCGCCTCCGGCAAGGCGCGCCGCACCGCCGCGACCCGCTCCCGCAGCGTCCCGCTGTCGGCGTCCGGACTGCTGAAAAGGAGCAGCTTGTCCCCCTTGCACTTGTACTCGGGCAACGCCTTGATCTCCTCAATATAGGCGGAAAGCTGGTCGACGTTATTTGTAATCAGCGTTCTTTGAAGCATAGGAAATCACAATCCCATCGAATGTTTATGAACTTCTTCTTACGGTCTGATTGTACCATAAAACAGCGGCGCACGCCATCATTTATATACTTACGCGCTCATGCAGGAACGGCGATTTTACATACTTCACGGGCATAGGCGGCGAAAGGATGGTGCGCTCGCCCCCTGCGGGAAGACATACGGCGTCGCCGAGTCCGCCGCGCAATATTTTATATTCGCGAAAAAACGCGCGTTTCCTGCTACTCGAAAACGCTCGTTTTTATCATTCCTATTTTTGGTTTATATTTTTTGCGAAAGACTTAATTATTGTACAAGAATCAAAGGGGCGGGCTTTGCCCTCCCCTTTGATTTATTTACACGACAGAAAATAAAAACAATCGTACAATCATGAGCAAAACTTTTTGACAAGAAGAAAAAACCAATCTAATAAATTTGCGGCAGGAAATTCGCGGGCGATGTTGAATATACCAAATATATAAGATTTTTGCGGCGGGCGCGACCGCCGGAAGGGAGCAGACGCAAATGCAATTACTTTGGGACGAGTTTACGGAAGAAGATTTCCGTAAAATGAAACGAATCATCGTCACGTCGGCCAACGACGACAATCTGACGGTGGCGCATATCGGCCGCGTCTCGGTGGGAGACGTACATATCGAGCTGTATATCTGCGAGGAGCCGGATGACCGCTTCACCATTCAGCGGCGTTATTTCATCGGATGCGCGGGACGTCCGACGGACGCCGAGCTGATCAACGTGCGCCCGGCGATCAACGGCTTTTCCTACGGCGAATACAAGATGAACTATACGCCGATCGAGTATCGCGAAGATATTTTGTACGACGAGCTGGTGCGTCTCATCGAGGAAGGTTTCGAGAAAGCGGTCGACCGCGACGAGGCGGGCGTCCTGCGCGCGGCGGTCGAGAACCCGACGGATTTCTGGGCGCGGGCGAAGGCGGCCATCCGCGAGAAAGTGCGCGATGACACGACAACCGTGGTTCGCACGGAAGAGGCTTCGCTGGTCGAAAAGATACGCTCCCTTTCGGAGCTTCCCGCTGAGGAGTTCAAGGCAAAGGTACTGGCGATGACAGGAATGTGATGAAACGAAAAGAGAAGACGTGGGTAGCTACGGCGTTTGAGGACGGCCCCGCCCTCATCAAAAAGGCTTGGCTGCGGCGCAGTTTTTTTACCCATCCTGTGTTTTATATCGTGCCGGGGCTTTTGGTGGCCTTCGCGCTGCTATTGATAATTTACAGCCAGAGCGCGGCATGGCTTTTCAACAAGGCCATGGAGAATCAGGAGCTCATGCGCGGCTCGGTCACGGCGGAGAGCATTGTGGCTTCCCCATTTGGGTACGTCTATTTCGAGGGGCTGGAGTGGAAGGATCCGGAAGGAAGACGGATTCTTTATATTCCCGACGGCGAATTCACCGTGGATATTTTCGACACGCTGACCCAGCAGTTTTCTTCGGCGACGCTGGAAAATCTGACGTTGAACCGCGCGGCGCTTTCCATTCATCTGAACGACGATATGAGCATCGACTTCCTCCACACGCCCGCGCCCTCCGAACGCCAGAAGAAGAAGCCAAAGCTGAAAGGGCGCGACGAGGATAAGACCGAGGAACAGATGATTGCCGAGGGAGAGGAGAAGCGGCGAAAAGAACGGGAGAAACTCCGGCAGGATTGGAAAAATTTCAACCACGAGAACAAGCGGATGGATCTCACACTCTCCCTGAACGACTGCCGGGTAGAGGTCTTTTACAAACATCGCCATTACTTGCTGGAGGCAGTCCGCCTGCAGACGGACATCAATACGAAGAAGGACATTACGCTGAAGCTCGCCACCGGCCCCTTCGGCGGCGATATGATCGGCAGCGGCATTTTCCTGAACGGGAAGATTGATTGCAGAGATACGTTTCCCCATTGTAATCTTGCGCTGATTGTGGACGCGGTGGATCCTTCGTCGCTTGGCATCGGCATGGACGTCCACGATCCGCTTTCGCTGGCGATGCACTTCGAGGGCAAGCTCGGCCAGCCCGTGGGGAAAGGAACTCTCCATTTCGACCGGCTCCGCATTCCCGCGCTGGACTTCACGAACGTGGACGGCGACCTCTATTACGAAGACGCGCTGTTCCGCTTCAAGGACGTGTACGCGGACGTATACGGCGGGAAACTCGCTGCCGAGGGCTGGTACAACCTTGATACGCGATATTACCATATCGAGGGGCAGGGCCAAAATCTGCGGGCAAAAAAGGCGCTGCCAAAAGACAATCTTCGCTGCCTTGTGGATCTTGACATCGCCGTAGACTGCAAAGGCGACGCGAAAAAAACGTCCTACGGCGGCGATTTCGTCTCCGGTCGGGGGAAATACCGCTGGATTCCGTTCGAATCCATCAGCGGACGGTTTCACAACGTGCGGAAGCAGCTGGATTTCTACGACGTCAAGATCGACTTCGGCAAGATGACGGCCTCGACGGACGCGCTGAGCATCACGGACGGGAAGCTCAAGCTCCACCCGATCCGCCTGACGGACAACGACGGCAACCTGCTGCTTGCCTACGACCCGGATACCAAGGAGCTGACCGACCAGTACGGAGCCACCCATTCGTTGGGCCAATGACCCAACCGATTTTTCGCAAATTTTCCGTTAGGAAGCATTGAATAGGAAGAAGGGATTTACATGCGGCTGCCTTCGGTGCTGTCCATCGCCGGAAGCGATTCCTCCGGCGGCGCGGGAATTCAGGCGGATATCAAGACGGCGCTTTCCAACGGCGTGTACGCGATGAGCGCGGTCACGGCCCTGACAGCGCAAAACACCATGGGCGTGACGAATATTCACGAAGTTCCGCCGGAGTTCCTCGCGGATGAGATCGACGCAGTCTTCGACGACATCCGCCCCGACGCGGTGAAGGTCGGCATGGTTGCTTCGCCGCCCCTGATTCGCGTCATCGCGGAGAAACTTTTTATGCACGGCGCGAAGCATATCGTTGTCGATCCCGTTATCGTAGCCGCCAGCGGCTCTCGGCTTCTCTCCGAGGACGCGGCGGGCGTGCTGGCGGCGGAGCTGTTCCCGCTGGCGGAGGTCATTACGCCGAATCTGGCGGAACTTTTCGTGCTGGACAATATCGCAGGCGGTTCGCCGGAAAGCGTGGACGCATACAATGTGCTGGAAGCGCGCGTAGAGGCGGCGCAGCGCGTGATGTCGCGTCTCGGCGCTGCCGTGCTCGCCAAGGGAGGCCACGCAATGGGGCGTTCGGACGACGTGCTCGTCACTCGGGACGACGTCGAGGTTTTCCCCGGCGAACGCATTCAGACAAAAAACACCCACGGCACGGGATGCACCCTGTCCACCGCCATCGCGTCCAACCTTGCCAAAGGCATGGAGCTTTCGGAGGCAGTACGCCGTGCGAAAGCGTATGTGACGGGAGCGCTCTCCGCCGGGCTGGACTTGGGGAACGGCAGCGGGCCTTTGCATCACGGCTTCGCGCTGCAAAGTGAATTCACGGGAGCGCCGAATGCTTGACTTGACGCCCGCCGCCTTTGCCGCGCATTTTGCGCCTGCCGCCTGCGTCTTCGCCGCCGCGTTTCTCCAGTCCGCGACGGGCTTCGGCCTCGTGATGATCGCGTCACCGCTC
>JAEERZ010000314.1 GCA_016286075.1 Selenomonadaceae bacterium | reverse complement strand
TCCTCGAAATGAGCGCCTCCTCGCTTTTTCCCCGCAACGCGGATTCCCTCAGTGACTGCGGCGAGAATCATCCCCTGCGCCAGCGGAAGCTCGTAAGTCTGCGGATTGACGTTCCGGCTCATGCCGAGAGCCGTCGCCTCGTCGTCGTAAACCGTCTCGTATTCTTCCGTCCAGACAAAGACGGGCGTTTGTCCGCTCCGGCCGATTGTCACCGTTTCCGCCTCGGCGTCTATGCCAAGAATCGTAAGCGCGCAGGCGACTTTTCGATCCTTCATTTCATAAAGCTCGTCATGAACGGCCTTGGCAACGGCTTCATTATCCTTGCCCGACAGCACAAGACCTCTGGCGCGCTGCGTCACCCACCGGCTCGTCTGCTGGGAAGCGGCTGTGTTGCCGTGCCCGTCCGACAAAATCAGCGTCAAGCCGCCCTGCCGTTCTACAAGACTGTAACTATCTCCGCAATATTCGGCGCCGTCTTTCGCTATCCCCGCGATTCCAATCTTGATTTCCATACGTTACCACCAAAACTACTTATTTTTCCCAGCCCGGAAACTCCCTTTCTCCGTCACGATCCAATCTACGCCGCAATCATGCGAAAGCTTTGGAATGCTTTCGACAATCTGACAGGAATACGCCAGTGCAATCTTGACCGCACAAGGTATCTTCGGCAAAAAGACGTCGTAATATCCGCCGCCCATACCAAGCCGTGTCCCGTCCATGTCAAAAGCCACGCCGGGAACAAGCACGCAATCTATTTCCTGCGGCGGCAAAACGATACGCCGATCTTCCCGCACCGTCAGGATATGATAAGCGCCGTATTCAAGCGCGTCCATCGACGGCGCCAGCACAGCCTCCATAGTGCGTTTTCCGGTGACGAGCGGGATCGCGACCCGCTTTCCCATTTCGAGCAGTGAAGAAATCAGCGCTTCCGTCTGCACTTCGTCCTCCATCGCCGCATAGGCGAATATCGTTCGCGCCTGTTTCACCGCTTCGAGAGAAAGGAGCCGCTCCGTGATTGCCGCGCTGTATGACGCGCGTTCTTCCGCGGATAAGGCCCGACGAAAAGCGAGCGACCGCTTCCTGAGTTCCCGTTTCAACGCCGCGATTTCAGCGTCGTTTTCATTCATCTTTCGCAGCGTCCTCGTCGGCCCATTCCTTCTCCGGCTCCATCTGCGGGGACTTTCCCTGCGTGATATTCCGGCTGACTGCGCTCCGCGTGACCTTGACGACCACCTTGTCGGCGATCTTCAAATCAATCACATTGTTCTTGATTTCCAAAATCTCGCCGTAAATACCGCCCACGGTAACGACCTTGTTCCCCTTGTGCAGCGTCGCCAGCATATCATCACGACGTTTCTGTTCCGCCCGCTGCGGACGATACAGGAAAAAATAGAACGCGATTACCATGGCCACAAGCGGCCCGTAAGCGCTCACCAGCGCAAGAATACCTTCGTTCATCTATCATCCCTCCACATTCTTTTCCGGAAGTTTATAATTGCTCCAAAAATCGCGGCGGAACTCCGCGAAGCGATTATCCACGATGGCCTCGCGCATTGCGCGCATGAACGCCTGCAGGAAATACAGGTTGTGCAGCGTCAAAAGCCGCAGGCCGAAAATCTCGCCCGCCCTCACCAGATGGCGGATATAGGCGCGGGTGTAACCGTTCCTGCACGCGTAGCATCCGCAGCCCTGTTCCAGCACTTCATGATCGTGGGTAAACGCTTGGTTCTTCATCACGAGCCGCCCGGTCCACGTCATCGCCATACCGTTTCGCGCAACCCGCGTCGGGAATACGCAGTCGAACATATCGATGCCGCGCGCCACGCCCTCCACCAAGCAATCCGGCGTTCCGACGCCCATCAGGTAGCGCGGCTTGTCCTTCGGCAAATGCTCGGTCGAAAGCTCGAGCATTTCATACATCAAATCCTTCGACTCGCCGACGGAAAGACCTCCCACCGCGTAGCCGGGAAAATCCATCTCGACCAGTGCTTTCGCGCTCTCGATGCGAAGCTCCTCATACATGCCGCCCTGCACGATACCGAAAAGCCCTTGATCGTCCCGCGTCATCGCGTCCTTGCAACGCTTCGCCCATCGGAGCGTCCGCGCCAGAGACTGCTTCGCGTAATCGTAGTCGGCGGGATACGGCACGCACTCGTCGAAGGCCATCACAATATCAGAGCCCAGCGCCGTCTGCACCTCTACGGAAATCTCCGGCGAAAGGAACTGTTTCGAGCCGTCGATATGCGAGCGGAACGTCACGCCCTCCTCGGAAATCTTCCGAAGCTCGCCGAGGCTGAACACCTGAAATCCGCCGCTGTCCGTCAGAATGCCCCGATCCCAGTGCATGAACTTATGCAGCCCGCCCGCTTCCCGGATAAGCTCCATACCCGGCCGCAAAAACAGATGATAGGTATTCGACAGGATAATGCCCGCGCCAAGCTCTTTGAG
>JAEERZ010000313.1 GCA_016286075.1 Selenomonadaceae bacterium | reverse complement strand
GTGCTGTAAAAGACGAGCACCGGAACGTGGTTCATATCGGAATCGTCAAAGGAATCCGACGGCACCACCGTCCCGTCCCGGAAGAAGATCGGGAACGATTCCATGCGCCCCCACGCGGGAGAGAAAATGCCGGCGATGCGGGAGCCGGACAGACCGTAAAGCCACTGCCGCGCCGTGTTTCGGTCTTCCTCGGCTTCGGAGAGCAGCCAGGCCTCCGCCTCCTCTTTTGATTCCTTTACGCCGTCCTCCACCGCCAGGAGAGCGAAGCGCTCCGCGAAGATCCTGCGCGAAGGCTCCGGCTCGCAAACCAGGAAGCCGGCGCTGAAGCAGACGGCCCGATGAAAAAGTCCGCGGGCCAGGTGACTGGTCAACAGTACCGTAATCGCGCGTCCTCCGGCGGAATAACCGCTGACAGTCACGTTACCGGGGTCGCCGCCGAAGGCCGCGATATTCCGCTGCACCCACCGCAGCGCGGCGATCATGTCCAGCAGCACGAAATTGCCGCTGTCCTCTTCCGCGTCGCCGGTCCGAAGCGCGGGGAGCGGATTGAAGCCCAGCGCCCCCAGACGGTACGCCACGCTGACGTGGACGACGTTCAGCGACTCGCTGAATTTGTTGCCCAGCCATTCCTCCGGCTGTCCGGTCTGAAAATTGCCGCCATGGAAGTACACCATGACGGGCAGCCCCCGATCCGGCGAATTGCGGCGGCAGATATTGAGGGTCAGCCGCCCCTCGGCGCCGACCGTCTTGCCGTATGCGATTTGAAGGTTCCGCTCGCCGGGTCTCGTGCAGTTCAGCACACGCTCGATCCGAGGCGCGGGCTGCGGCTTTCTCCAGCGGTTTTCGCCCGACGCGGACGCGGCGTAGGGAATGCCGAACCATTGCGCCGCGCGGTGCAGGCGTTCCAGATT
Organism: Selenomonadaceae bacterium; assembly: GCA_016286075.1. GTDB lineage: Bacteria > Bacillota > Negativicutes > Selenomonadales > Selenomonadaceae > RUG12372. The sequence goes on along the minus strand of JAEERZ010000313.1, from coordinate 1,561 downwards.
GCCGCGAACCTTCCCGTTCTCCACCTCCACGATCAGGGGAAAGAGGGCCGGACCGTCGGAAATGCCTATCAGCTGCAGGATCAGGTCGTGGTGCTGCTGGAAGGAACCTTTGAACGCCGCCTCGTCCGCGTTGGACACCGCGTCCTCGGAAAAATCGCCAGTATCCGGGTCGAGGAAATATTTGAGGTCGTCGGCCGCCTTCAGCGCGGTCTCGACGTATTCGTCCAGCGTCATGTCCGCCAGATAGCCGTAATATTGCAGAGTCCTCAATATGTCGGTGAATCGGCGGCAATAGTGCAGCGCGTCCAGCGCTTCGGCGTCCTCATAAATCGACTTCGCCAAACGGCTGAAGAAATAGATTTCGCGTTTTTCCTTGCTTTTCATGGGCCCAATCCCCTCTCCAAACTTCCTATCGTTGGGGTAAGCGCGCCTGCACTTTTCGCCACAGTGCCTGCAGATTCTATTATAACACATGAAAAAGGACCATGCAGGGAAATCGCCCGCATGGTCCTTTTCCATATTCCACATCAATTTTCAAAGCAGTAATCGTTTTTGCAGTCCGGGTAGCATCCGCCGCCGGCCGCCTTCTGCAGCTGCGCTTCGTCCAGCTCGACGTCGGCCAGCTCCGCCATATACGCCTCGGCTTCTGCTTTGGTAATGTCAAAGCCCGAACCCTTCGCCAGCGCCATCAGCTCGTCGGCGGTCTTGCATTGCACCGCCTTCATGACCTGCTCGCTTGTGATTTCTTTTCTGTTGATTGCCATGATGAAACTCTCCTTACATTAACACCCCTTCTTAACACCCCTTGAAGTTTTCCCAGCCCACGGTCCCGCAGACATGGTGGGAGCAGCTTCCCTCGGTTGGGCAATTATCCCAGCAAACGCCCCCGGCCGCCTTTTTCAGCATCTCGTCGTCCAGCTCTATGTCCTGTATCTCCGCCATGTACGCCTCGGCCTCGTCCCGTGTCATGTCATAGAGTTCGGACTTCGCCAGCGCCAGGAGTTCGTCGGCGTCCTTGCACTGCATCGCCTTCTCGATCTGTTCCTTCGTGAATTTTGTCCCCCTGGATTTTTCCGCCATCAGGATACCTCCTCGTAAAACCATATGCTTCATTGCCTTCTACTCATAAATACAAAGCAGGCCTCCCAAAATTGACGCCATCCGAAAATTTTCTACTTACCTTATATATTATATTCGTAAACCCCATTGTCAAGATTTTTCTGTTGTAATTATCACATCTTTATGCCTCTTCGTGCAAATAAAAATGGGCGAGCCTTTTTTATCGGCTTCGCCCATAATATATGATCCCGTTCTTTATCCTGTCCAACTCCTGGGATGGAACGCGTATTGTCGCTTGCTGAACCTGCTACACCTTGAACTTGCCCGTCGCGTCCTGCAGCTCCGTCGCGAGATCGGCCAGCGAATGGGACGCCGAAGCGATTTCCTCGCTGGACGCGGACTGTTCTTCTGCCGCGGCCGAGATGGTCTGCGTTTCATCGCTCGTCGAGCGGCTCACCTCGTCGATGACGTCCATCGCGCCGACGACACCCTGCATCCCTTG
>JAEERZ010000312.1 GCA_016286075.1 Selenomonadaceae bacterium | reverse complement strand
CGAGTGGGACGCCCGCTACGGGAACCCGCCCGATCCGATGCTGCGCAAGCCGTGAATTCTTACAATAGGATAAATATCAGCGCAGGGCTTCGGCTCTGCGTTTTTTCTTTTTTGGCAGGAAACCGGAAATCGGGTGTAGAATATATCATCATTGATATTTGGGAAAGGGGATCATCGGTTTATGAAAACGACGTCGAGAATGGCGGGCGCGGTCATACTGTGTGCGGGGATGCTGCTTCCTTTTTCCGCTTACGCAAACGATGCCGACTATGAAGCCAATATCGCTGCCGTGGAGGCGTTCAAGGCAGGTGTTGTCAAAAACGTCGGGCAGGGGAAGAAGGTTTATTTTGCAAGTCCGATGTTCAATCATGCGGAAAAGGAGTTCAACCTGAGGATCACGAAAGTGTTGGAAGATTACGGGTATCAGGTCTTTCTGCCGCAGCGCGACGGCATTGAAGCCGCGAAACTGGAGGGAAAGACGGAAGACGAGCTCATAACGATGATTTTTGCGTTGGACTCCACAGAGGTAAAGAAAGCGGATATCGTCTTCATGAATATCGACGGCCGGGTGCCCGATGAAGGCGCTTGCGTCGAGCTCGGCATGGCCTACGGTATCGGCAAGCGGTGCTACGGTTTCAAGACAGATACCCATTCCGTGGAATTGGGGCTGGACATGAACCCGATGATCAGCGGCTGTATGATCAGGATTTTCAAGAATCCTGACGGCGACCGACTGATCGAGGAAATACGACAGTACTTGTCCGAGAACGCGCTTTAACAAGTCTTCGTCGTGATGCAGCATGCGACGAAAGAGCGTCTCCAAAAATTCCTGGACGACCTTGCCGCTGTAAAATAATGTGACTGATTGCGGCGGGTACTGCTGCGGCAGCGAAAACAACGAAGGCTGACCATGAAAAAGCGGACGACGGGGAGTCATTCACTCCCTCGACGTCCGCTTTTTTGCGCAGCCGAGCGCACCGCGCCTCACATATGCCAGGAACAGCCGTCTACCGCATAGCAGGTGTCCTTGCCGCCCGCTGCCTTCTGCAGCAGCTTATCATCCAGCTCGACGTCGGCGAGTTCCGCGAAATAGGCTTCCGCTTCGTCCTTCGTGATCTCGACCCCTTCCGACTTGGCCAGCGCCATCAGTTCTTCTGCGCTCTTGCACTGCATCGCCTTTTCCATCATTTCCTTTGTGATTTCATTTTTGTTGATCGGCATAGTAACCCCCCTTTCCTTCCTAAAATGTTTTCTGTTTTGCGCCATTCTGTTTATATATACAAGTCAGGGATCCAGAAATTGACGCTGTCGAAAATCTTTTTTTCCGCATAGAATCCTTCCGTAAATTTACGATTCGCACAGGCGCAGCAGCTGGGAAAATCCTTCGGCGGTCATCATGGGGACGCGTTTTCCCTGGTTCCGGAGATACAGCTCCTTGAAGCCGATGACGATATAATACGCTTTGGCGTCCAGGGCGCAGGACAGGAACTTTTCGTTGCCGGGATGACGGCATAGCGGGGCCCTGGGCGTCGTCTCGATCATGTGGAGGCGCGTGGTGAACGGCAGCAGGAGATTCGGGCGCAGGCCGCCCGCTTTTTTCGACGCCATCCTGGCGACAGCCTCCTTGTATTCCGCCGCGATCTCGCGCGTGGCGTAGGCCGCCGTCCTGCCCCGCGCCACGGACTCGATGATCTGCCGGGAAGGGCCGCCGAAGAAAAACGCCGTCAGAACGACAGAGGTGTCCAAGACGATCTTCATTTCCTTTTCTTCCTCCTGACAGATTTCGTGACGCCGATCACATCCTCTTCCACATACCCGGCCTCTTTGGCCCACGCCTGCGCATCGTCCAGCCATCGGGAAAACTCCTGCTCCGTCGGCAGCTTGATCGGCTTCAGCACGACCACCTCGTCGCTGGCATAGATTGCCAGGCTGTCACCGCCGGCAATGGACAGCTTTTTTCGGATTTCGGTCGGAAGGAAAATCTGTCCGCTGCTCGAAACCCTTATAACATCAACTCCCATGACGTCTCCTTTCTCTTTCGCAAAAAAACGAAGTACAAAATTTTTACTATAAAATTATACAACGGGTTTTGACGCAAGGCAAGAACCCGCATGGGGAAAGGATTTTCCTGAGGTCTTCCCGTATAATCCGAAAACGGAATTGTGTCAAAAGGAACGGGAGACCCTCATGGAGACGGCGCGTCCGAAGGCGATGTTCGGGATTGTCCTGGCGGCAGGGCGGTTCGTTGAAAAAAAGGGGAAGAAAACGGAGGCGGTTGTGTTATAATTCATAGCGAAAGAGCAACGGAGGAACGCACGGCGGTGGGACAAGAAAACGCGTGCGAAGATGAGCGGATATGAGAAAGATGGGTATCCAGCGGCGCATATTGCTGCTGCTGACGGCGGCGGGGCTGAGTAATTTTAAAAAATTTTTTCTGCCGGCGTCAATTTTGACGCCCTTGACTTGTATATATAATTAA
>JAEERZ010000311.1 GCA_016286075.1 Selenomonadaceae bacterium | reverse complement strand
GGCTTCGACCTTCTGCGCAAAGAGCAGATCAAGGTCAACCCTGATATCATGGACACGCTCTTCAAGACCATTGACTCCTGAGAGCAGATGATCGAGAGCGTCGGCTCCGGCGGACCGGAGGACGTGGTTGATATCACGAGCTTCGCCTCGAAGCTCAGCGCGCTGGCAAGCGGCAAATCCATTTCGGAAGCCGAGCCTGCGCCGGCTCCTGCGGCTGAGGCTGCACCGGCGGCTGCTGCGGCTCCGGCGGCCGGGCCGTCCATCGAATATTCGGATACGGACAAAGACGTCATTTTAGAAGCGGCGAACGGCGGCATGCATGCGTACCATATCAAGGTGACGCTTGCCGCGGGCTGCGTGCTGAAATCGGCGCGCACGTATATGGTCATGAATTCTCTCGATCAGGTCGGCGAGGTCGTCAAGTCGGTTCCGCCGGCAGAAGATCTGGAGCAGGAGAAGTTTGACCAGTCTTTCGACGTTGTGGTTGTTACGGATTCTGAAATGAAACCGATTGAAGACACGCTGCTTTCCATCTCGGAAGTGGATACGGTGGAAATGACGGACGCAGTCGAAGAAATCAAGCAGTTGGAAGCTCCGGCAGCTGCTGCGGCCCCGGCAGAGGCAGCCGCGCCCGCGGCCAGCAATGTGCCTGCCACGACGGCGCCCACGGCGCCCGTTGCGAAGTCTGCGGCGCCGCCTGCCAAGAAGCCTGCGGCGGACGCAAAGAAGCTCAAAGGCGGCCAGTCCGTGCGCGTCGATATCGAGAAGCTCGATACGCTGCTCAACCTCATGGGAGAGCTCGTCATCAACAAGGTCCGGCTGGAGCAGATCGGCATTACGCATCGGCTGACGGAACTGACGGAGACCTTGGAGCAGATGGACCGCGTCACGACGGATTTGCAGACGGTTGTCATGAAAGTCCGCATGGTTCCGGTCGGGCAGGTATTCAACCGCTTCCCGCGCATGGTCCGCGACCTTGCAAAGGAATTGAACAAGGAATTGAACCTGACCGTCGAGGGCGAGGAAACAGAACTCGACCGCACGGTTATCGACGAGATCGGCGATCCGATTATGCATCTTTTGCGTAATTCGCTCGACCACGGTCTTGAGCATCCGGATGAGCGCGAGGCGAAAGGCAAGCCGCGTATCGGCGAGGTCGGCCTGATCGCGCGTCACGAAGGCAACAACGTCGTCATCATGGTCACCGACGACGGCAAAGGCATCGACGCGGACGTCATTCGCCGCAAAGCCGTTGAAAAGGGCATGATTTCGCAGGAAGAGGCGGACAGCCTCGACGACGCGGATGCGGTGCGGCTGATTTTCCTGCCGGGCTTCTCGACGGCGGAGCAGATTACGGACGTTTCGGGCCGCGGCGTCGGCATGGACGTCGTCCGCAGCAAGATCGAAACCCTCGGCGGCCATGTGGACGTCGAGACGAAGATCGACGAAGGCAGCGTGTTCAAGATCAAGCTGCCGCTGACGCTGGCGATTATCCAGGCCCTGCTCGTCAAAGTGCAGGAAGAGATGTATGCGATTCCTCTCGGTTCCATCGACAGCACCATCAATATCACGCAGGAAGATATCAAGACGGTCCGCAACAAGGAAGTTATCGTCCTGCGCGGACAGATTATCCCCATTATCCGGCTTGGCGACGTCCTCAATGTGCCGCGTGTAAACGAGAAGGACAACGACGATATCTTCGTCGTCGTCGTTCATATCGGCGAGCGCAAGGCAGGCATCGTGGTCGACAACCTGATCGGCCAGCAGGAAATCGTTATCAAGACGCTGGGCAAGCTCCTCGCGGGGCTCAAGGTCATCTCCGGCGCGACGGTTCTCGGCGATGGTCGTGTAGCGATGATTCTCGATGTCAGCGCGTTGATGTGAGCGGAAGGGGGAATTAACGATGGCAAAAGCAGAATTGATGAATGTGGTGGAAGGCGAAGTCCAGGTTGTGGCGTTTAAGCTGCGCAAAGAGGAATACGGCTTTAATATACTGAACGTCAAGGAAATCAAGGGGCTGACGGATATTACGCGGGTGCCGTTCGCTTCGGATTTCATCAAGGGCGTTATCAACTTGCGCGGCTCGGTGCTTCCGGTTATTGACCTGAAAAAGCGCCTCGGCCTGCAGGATATGGAATATACGGACGATACGCGTATCGTCGTCGTCCGGGAGGACGATCTGGAAGTCGGCATGATTGTCGATGCCGTGACGGGCGTTATCACGCTGAACGGCGAGCACATCGACGCGGCGAAGGCGGTGGACAACGAAAACAGCCGCTTTATTACGGGCGTCGGCAAGGTGGAAGAGGAACGGCTTATTATTCTTCTCAATCTTGAAGCTATCATAGGGCTTCAAGATGAAATCAAATGACGAAAGAGAGGAGCAACCATGGCAGTTTCAGATGATATATTGGAGTTGACTCCGACCCAGCTGGATGCCTTGCGGGAGATTGGCAACGTGGGTGCGGGCAATTCCGCGA
>JAEERZ010000034.1 GCA_016286075.1 Selenomonadaceae bacterium | reverse complement strand
GAAATCTATCGCGTACTCCGCATTATCAAGCTTCATTATGCGGAAGAAGAGGACGAGGCGTTTCAGACGCTCGCAAAAGAGGCCGACGCCGTCCTTTCTTCGGATTCTTGCCTGAACTTCATGCGCTGCAAAGCGGAGCAGGGAGAAAATCTCCGGCTCGCGTCGCAGCTTGGCGTCGATTGCGCGAAGGAAATCAAGGCCGCGTTCCGAAGCGATTGGCGAAAGCACTACGCGATGCTCCAATTCTTGGAAAATCCCGACGACCTCATGGAAATGGCGGACTTCTTCCTCGCCAACGTCAAAAACGAGGACATGCTTGCTCCTCAAAATATCCTCGTCGGCGGGATGGGAAATCATGCCTATGAAACCATGCTGGAAAAGCTGACCGGCTATTCTCAGCAGGAGGCTCGCCTTTTGCGCCTCGGCCTTCGCACCCCGGTCATCCGAAGCCGTATGATGACGCTGAAACGCCTGCGGGTATGGAAAGAAAACGGAAAAATCACCGAGGCTTTGCGACGTGCTGTCGACGAGTGGAAAAAGAATGAAACCGATCAAAAGATGAGGTTTGAATATCTTGATTTGTAAATGTCGCCCGTCAGGCGACCGCCTCACATTTCTATTGGGTAGAATAGAATCATCAAAACTATAAGGGGGATTGCCATTATGTTAGGGGCGATTGTTGGCGACATTGTAGGTTCTGTTTATGAATGGAACAATATCAAGACGAAAGATTTTCCGCTGTTCCGCGACGACTGCTTTTTCACGGACGATACCGTTATGACCTGCGCCGTGGCCGAGGCTGTCATGAACGGCGGGGAGAGGGACGATTTTATCGACACCATGAAGAAATACGGCAGGATGTATCCAAATGCCGGTTACGGCGGACGGTTTGGCGCATGGCTCTTTTCGGATAACCGCGAGCCGTACAACAGCTTTGGCAACGGCTCTGCTATGCGGGTTTCCCCATGTGCATGGACGATGGATTGCGGTTTTTGCGCCAGGACGGGCTTTTGGCCTTCCAACGCCAGAGACCGGGCAAGGCTTTCCGCGGAGGTGACGCACAATCACCCGGAGGGCATAAAAGGAGCTATGGCCGTAGTGGACGCGATTTTCATGAACCGGTTTAACTTTGGCGGTTATTGCTTGGATTACGGAACGCCTATCCATGATAAGCCGGATGAATGCAAGAGAAAGGTCAAAGAGCATATCGAGAGAGAATACGGCTATGATTTATCCCGCACTTTGAATGAGATTCGTCCTTCTTATACCTTCAATGAAACCTGCCAGGAGACTGTTCCGCAGGCCATCATCGCTTTCTTAGAAAGTACGGATTTTGAGGACGCCATACGCAATGCGATTTCCCTTGGAGGCGACAGCGATACCTTGGCGGCCATCACCGGCAGCATCGCCGAAGCCGCCTACGGCATTCCGGATTGGATCAAAGACAAGGCAATTTCTTATTTGGATGAGCCATTAAAGAACGTACTTCAGCGGTGGAGAAAAACTTATTTTTCAAGAAATGAACGATCCAATCATTCCATTCGATGATTACCAGTGTGAACGATTATCTCCGAAGTTAACCGTAAAGTGAGGAAAGTAAAACTGATGATGCCTGTTTGACGATATTTTTATAAAGTATTATGCAATCATTGAATTTCTCGTTCTAGCCTTCCCCAAGGGGAAGGCTAGATTTCGCGAATCATAATAGCTGAAATAATACTATGGTTTAAGAAAATATGGAGGTGATTATATGCAGGATAGATATGCAGGAGATATAGGCGATTATGGAAAAATAGGATTATTGAAATGCTTGCAGGCACATGGATTTACCATAGGGGTTAATTGGTATCGTGTTCATACGCCGGATATTGAGAAGAAGAAAGACGGTACATTTAAGCAGAATGATGGTAAACATCTTATACCAGATAATATCAAGGAGTGCGATTGCTCTCTTGCGGATACGCTTACAGAGATTGCCAAAAGTAAAAACAGATCTGTGACGGCAATACAGAAGGCAGATTTGATTCCGAATGCCGTTTATTACGATGAATATCTCACGACTGAAGGGCGTCGCGAATGGCACCAGAAGGCTATGAAGAAGTTTGAAAACGTGGAGCTTGTATTTTTGGACCCAGATAATGGTCTATTTGTAAAATCGGGAAATCGACCTGTTAAAAAAAGTATCAAATATGTTTTCTTTGAGGAAGTGAGGGATTATATCAAATCCGGGAAAAGTGTGTTGGTGTATAACCATAGAGGCAGAGTGCAGGAAAAAGAATACTTTGACGATAAAAAAGATAAACTGCAAGAGTTTGTAGAAGTGACTAAAGAAAGAATACGGGTAATCACCTTTCCCAAGAGAACAATTCGGGATTATTTCGCCATCCCTGCCCCTGCCTGCAATAAACATTATGAAATGTTTCGTGATGCCTTTGCTGATATGATGAAAAGCAAGTGGGGACAACTTGGTGTATGTAGGTAATTCCCAGAATGGTCATATGGCATTCACCTGAGATATATGATCTCATTATTATCAACGAGTTACTTTTGTATTTGGGCAGTCTGCTTTGACGAAAGCAAATCTCCTAAATGTCGCCTGACAGGCGACCAACCGCCTCCTTGTATTTGGTACGATACAATCACCAAATATAAGGAGGCGTTTTCTTATGAAGAAAGACTTAACTGAAATTGTGTTCATCTTGGATCGCAGCGGGTCGATGGAAGGGCTGGAGGCCGACACTATCGGCGGGTTCAACTCGATGATGAAAAAACAGAAGGAGGAGCAAGGCGAGGCGCTCGTTTCCACGGTGCTGTTCGACGACGAATGCGAGGTGATTCACGACCGCTTGCCGATGGGCGAGGTGAAGAAGCTGACAGAGAAGGAGTATTTCGTGCGCGGCTGTACGGCACTCCTTGACGCCATCGGCGGCGCTATCCGTCATATCGGCAATATTCACAAGTACGCTCGGGACGAAGACCGTCCGGAAAAGACGCTGTTCATTATCACGACCGACGGCATGGAGAACGCCAGCCGCCGCTACACCTATGCGAAGGTCAGAAAGATGGTGGAGCGGCAGAAGGAGAAATACGGCTGGGAGTTCCTGTTCCTCGGCGCGAACATGGATGCCATTGAGACGGCGGGGCATATCGGCATCTGCGCCGACCGCGCCGTGACCTATGAATGCGACGAGGAAGGGACGGCGCTCAATTTTGAGGTCGTGGGCGAGGCTGTCAGTCATGTGCGGTGCAGCGAAAAGATGCTTGCGCCTACATGGAAGAGCCGCATTGAGGAGGACGTGAAGCGGAGAGGCGGGCGCAAGAAACGGCAGTAAAAGATAATGGAACTTGAGGGATTCGTTGACGGTGATAAAACTCGTGATATATAATTTAATTGAAACAGTCAAAAGATTGACAAGTTGTCGCCGCTTCTGTAATCGTGGAGGAATCTGCCATGCTGCAGCGAATCAAGACCATTGAGCCATTGCCCGACTATTGTTTGCGCGCTTATTTTGAAGACGGGCAGGTTGTGATTTACGATGTGAAAGAGGATATGGAGCAAATTCCATCCTACCGCGCTTTGGCGGATATTTCCGGATTGTTCAACCAAGTACAGTTAGATCAAAGCCGAACTTGCGTCTTTTGGAACGACGAGATTGATTTGCCGAGCGATATGATTTACGAATATGGGAAGAAGTGCAAATAACGAGTTGCCCCCGACCGTCTGCCACGGTGCGGGGGCTTATTTTACAAAAAGGGACTTGCGAAATGTCGAAATGTCAAATATAATATAGAAAAGTCAAATGGTCAATCATGGACTTGCGGAAAATAGTTTGAAGGTGATTGTTATGAGCAATATCGCGGACTTGATTGAAAACTATATCCTGCGGCAGTTGGCGGCGCAGGAGGACGGGCATGTGGAGCTTCGCCGCACGGAGATCGCGGACAAGATTTCCTGCGCGCCGTCGCAGATCAGCTATGTGCTGTCCACGCGGTTCACGCCGGCGCGGGGCTTCCGCGTGGAGTCCCGGCGCGGTCTGGGCGGCTTCATCCGCATCGCGCAGGTGCCGATGCGTCAGCTCGTTTATCAGGACATGCAGGAGAAGATCGACGAGGATACGGAGTTTTCCGTCGTGCAGTCGATGGTCGCGTATCTGTTGAAGCATCAGATGATTACGAACCGCGAGGCGGCGCTTTTGCTCACGACGGCGCAGGCGGCTTATGAGACGATGGAGCCGGAGGATCGGGCGCGGCTGCTTCGGACGCTTTTGATGACGCTGGAAAGACTTTCATAACAGTGAGGAGATAGGAGTTATTACATAATATAGTGCTGTAATTTCTCTAATCTCCACTTTGATTTAAGGAGGAAAAAGAATGCTTTGCGACGATTGCCATCGGAACGAGGCGTGCATTCATTTCACGCAGATCAGTCCCGAGGGGAAGATAGACAAGAATCTTTGCGAGGAGTGCGCGGCGCGGTACCAGAATTTCATACCGCCTGCGGACGCCCGGAATTTCACGGTCAACGATTTTCTGAAGGGGCTGTTTGGAAAAACCACGGAGGAAAAGGAAGACAAGACGGGCGGCGGATTGGTCTGCCCGAATTGCGGCATGACGTATCAGGATTTCGCCCATACGGGCAAAATCGGGTGCAGCGTCTGCTATGATACGTTCCGCGCGCAGCTCGCGCCGCTCTTGAAGCGGATTCACGGGTCGAGCACTCACAGCGGGAAGATTCCGCGCCGTTCCGGCGGCGTACTGGTGGTGCGCCATGAGATCGCGGTCTTGAAAGAGCAGCTTGCGGAGGCGGTACAGAGCGAGGCCTATGAAAAGGCCGCCGAGTACCGCGATAAGATTCGCGCGCTGGAAAAGAAGATTGCCGCGGAAGAGAAGGGGGGCGAAGCCCATGGCCGTGCGTGACCTTTATCGCGACTATCGACTCTCGTGGTTTGGCGGCGAGGGCGAAGCTTCGGACGTGGTGCTGGCGAGTCGCGTGCGTCTTGCGCGAAATTTCGCCCGTCTGCCGTTCCCGAACCGAGCCGACCGGCAGCAGCTTGCCGAGGCGCAGAACCGCGCGGCGTCGGTTTTCAGCCGCATTGAGAAAACCACGGGGCAGGAATTTGACGCCGTGGGCATGGACGCGCTGACGCAGATGGAGCGCGAGGTATTGGAGGAAAAGCAGCTCGTCAGCAAGAGCCTGACGCAGGAGCCCGCCTATCGCAGCGCTTTTATCAGCCATGACCGTAAATGCAGCGTTTTGGTGAACGAGGACGATCATCTGCGGATTCATTGCATGGCGCCGGGGCTTGAGCTTCGGGCGCCTCTGGACGCGGCGTTCCGTGTGGACGACGCGGTGGAGGAGACCCAGGACGTCGCCTTCGACGAGAAGATGGGCTATCTGACGAGCTGTCCGACGAATCTCGGCACGGGCCTCCGGGCGACGGTGCTGCTGCATCTGCCGGGGCTCGTCTATACGCGGAATATCAACAACATCATCAACATTTCCCAGCAGCTCGGCCTTTCGGTGCGCGGACTGTACGGCGAGGGCAGCGAGACCATCGGCAATATTTTCGCCGTGTCGAACCAGCTTGCGCTGGGATTCACGGAGCAGGCCATCATCGAGAATCTGATGAACGCGGCGACGCAGATTATCGACAACGAGCGGCGGGCGCGCAAGGCGCTGGCCATGACCTCGAAGGAGCGTCTGGAGGACGCAGTCTGGCGTTCCTACGGCGTTTTGAAATACGCGCGTTCCCTCGGGGAAAGCGAGGTGCTGGAGCTCATCAGCAAGGTGCGGCTGGGTCTCGATCTCGGCCTGCTGCACGAGGCGACGGCGGAACGGTTCTCGGAACTTTTGATTGCCAGCCGTCCAAGCTACTTGAAAAACCTTGCGGGAAATGATAACCTTTCACAAACGGAAATCGACAGGAAACGCGCCGCCGTCGTGCGGGAAATCCTTTCGGGCGGCGCGCCGGGACAGGAGAAATCACCATGAATAACAACCAATTTACGCCTCACGCCATTGCCGCGCTGAAATTCGCGCAGCACGAGGCTTTGGAGCGGGGGAGAAGCCATATCGGGCCGGAGCATATATTGCTGGGGCTCCTGCACGAGAGGGAGTGCGTCGCGGCGCACGTCTTGGGGGAGCTTGGCGTCGAGTTTGAATCGGCGCGTCTTCGCGTCGGCCGCATCGCGCCCGCGCCGGAGGGGACGCCGGACAATCCCTATTACACGCTGAGCGCTAAGCGCGTCATGCAGTTTGCCGTCGAGGAAGCGCATCATCTGGAACACGATTATATCGGCACCGAGCATATTTTATTGGCGCTGACGCGGGAGAGCGGCAACACGGCGGCGCGCGTGCTGACGTCGCTCGGTGCGGATCTCGATCTCGTCCGAGAGACGGTCTTTGAGATGGCGGACGACGAGGACGAGGTCGATGAAGAAGAGCGCGGCGCGAGCAAGGCGGACACGCCGCTGCTGTCCAAATACGGGCGGTCGCTGAGCGAGCTCGCCGCGAAAAACAAACTCGACCCGGTGATCGGGCGCGAGCGCGAGATTCGGCGCGTCATTCAGATTCTTTCGCGGCGCAGGAAAAACAATCCGATTCTGATCGGAGAGCCGGGCGTCGGAAAGACCGCCGTCGTCGAAGGATTGGCGCAGGCCATCGCGGCGGGCAGCGTGCCGTTTAATCTGCGGGACAAGCGCGTCGTTTCGCTGTCCATGGCGGCGGTGGTGGCGGGCGCCAAGTACCGGGGCGAATTCGAGGAGCGCCTGCGGAAAATCCTCGACGAAATCCGCAAAGCGGGCAATGTTATTCTATTTATCGATGAAATGCACACCCTGATCGGCGCGGGGGCGGCGGAGGGCTCCCTCGACGCGGCGAATATCCTGAAGCCCGCTCTTTCCCGCGGCGAGATAAGGGTTATCGGCGCGACCACCGTGAAGGAGTACCGCAAATATTTCGAGAAGGACGCGGCTCTCGTCCGGCGTTTCCAGACCGTCTTGGTCGAGGAGCCGGACGCGGACGAGGCGGTCGCCATTTTGCGCGGCCTGCGGGAGACCTATGAGGATTTCCATCGGGCGCGGATTACCGACGAGGCCATCGACGCCGCCGTGCGTCTGTCGAAGCGATACATCACCGACCGTTTCCTGCCGGACAAGGCCATCGACCTGATGGACGAGGCGGCCTCCAAAGTGCGCATGACCACCGTCGCGCAGCCGGACAACGTGCGCGAGGCGGAAAAGGAGCTCGACCGACTGCGGGAGGAAAAGGAAAACGCCATCGAAGCGCAGGAATACGAGCGCGCCGCCCTGCTCCGGGACGAGGAGGGCGTAGTCAAGAAGCGCCTCGAAGCGGCGCAGGACGAATGGAAGGAAAGCGGCAAGGAGCAAATCACCGTTACGGAGGAAGACGTCGCCGAAGCCGTCGGCCTTTGGACCGGCATTCCCGTCCGCAAAATCGAGGCGAAGGAGTCGGAGCGGCTGCTCCACATGGAAAAGCTGCTGCAAAAGCGCGTCGTCGGCCAAAGCGAAGCGGTCGTCGCTCTTTCGCGGGCTATTCGCCGCGCCCGCGCCGGGCTCAAAGACCCGAAGCGGCCCATCGGTTCCTTCCTGTTCCTCGGGCCTACCGGCGTCGGCAAGACGGAGCTGGCGAAGGCGCTGGCGGAAGTCCTTTTCGACAGCGAGGACGCGATTATTCGCTTCGATATGTCCGAGTACATGGAGAAGTTCACCGTCTCGCGGCTCGTCGGCTCGCCTCCGGGTTACGTCGGCTACGAGGAGGGCGGCCAGCTCACCGATGCGGTGCGGAAGAAGCCGTATTCGATTATTTTGTTCGACGAGATCGAGAAGGCGCATCCGGACGTTTTCAACATCCTGCTGCAGGTGATGGAGGACGGGCGGCTCACCGACAGCCAGGGGCGCACCGCTGATTTCAAGAATACGGTCGTCATCATGACTTCGAATGTCGGCGCCAGCTTCCTGAAGGACGAGGGGGCTCCTATGGGCTTCCTCGCCCGGGATACGGCGGCGGACAGCCACGAGCGCACGAAAAAGCGCGTGCTGGAGGAGACGAAAAAGGTCTTCAAGCCGGAGTTCCTGAACCGTCTCGACGAGACGTTGGTCTTCCATGCCCTCGGCAGGGAAGAGCTTTCCGCCATCGTCGATATTCTGCTGGGCGACGTGCGCGCGCGGCTCGCGGAAAAGGAAATGAAGCTGACGCTGAGTCCGGCGGTCAAGGCTATGCTCGTCGACAAGGGGACGGACTTCAAGTTCGGCGCGCGTCCGTTGAAGCGCGCCATCCGAAAGATGATCGAGGATCCGCTGTCCGAAAAGCTTTTGGCGCATGCCTTCCGACCCGGCGACGTCATCACCGCCAAGAAGGCGGGCGACGCGCTGGAGTTCGTGCGGAAGCTGCCTGCAAAGCGTACCAATACAAGGAGCGGCGCTCATGCCCCGGCAGGAAAATAAGTTGGCGCCGGAAGGACTCGCGGCGCAGGCGGGAAACTTCCTGCTGAATATCGCCGTCGCCGTCGGGTGGCTGCTGCGGCGAATTGCGGAAGCGCTGACCGGGAAGAAAAGAAAATAAGAAAAGCTCGCTGTTTTTGTGGACAGCGAGCTTTTTCTATGAGAAAATAGAACGCGTATGAAAGGAGAATCCTTATATGGCAGGGAAGAAGCGGAAAACGGTATATGTTTGCCAGTCCTGCGGCGCGGAGTCGGCGAAGTGGATGGGGAAGTGTCCGGGATGCGGCGCTTGGAATACCTTGGCGGAGGAGATTGTGCCGACGGAGGCGAAGAGCGCGGGCGGGCTGCGTTTGGGGCTGTCGGACGCGGCGACGCCCCGGCTGATCGGCGAGGTGGAGACGGAGGATTTGCCGCGCTTCCCGACGGGCTCCGGCGAGCTTGACCGCGTGCTGGGGGGCGGCGTGATTCCCGGCTCGATGGTGCTGATCGTCGGCGACCCCGGCGTGGGCAAGTCGAGCCTGACGCTCCGCGTGTCAGCCGAGGTGGCGCGGCTCGGGCGGCGGGTGTTGTATGTGACGGGCGAGGAATCGACGCGGCAGATACGGATGCGCGCCGACCGTCTCGGCGCGATTGCCGACGGGCTTTACGTCGTCAGCGAGACGAATCTGGAAACGATTACGCTTCATATCGAGAAGGTCAAGCCGGAGCTGATCGTCATCGACTCTATCCAGACGATTTTCCGCCCGGAGATTGAAAGCGCGCCGGGCAGCGTCAGCCAGGTGAGGGAATCCAGCGTCGAGCTTTTGCGTATCGCGAAGGCGGGCGGCATCGCCGCTTTCGTCATCGGACACGTCACGAAGGACGGCAGCCTCGCGGGGCCGCGGGTGCTGGAGCATATCGTGGACACGGTGCTTTTCTTCGAGGGCGAGAAAAACGCGGGCTATCGCGTGCTCCGCGCCATCAAGAACCGCTTCGGCAGCACGAACGAGATTGGGCTGTTTGAAATGCGGGACACGGGGCTTTGCGACGTGCCGGATATCTCGAAGTTTTTCCTGTCGGATCGGGAGGCGGATTCCGGCACGTCGGTGATTCCGACGGTGGAGGGAACGAGACCGCTGCTCGTCGAGGTGCAGGCCCTCGTCGCGAAGACGCCCTACGTGCCGCCGCGCCGCACCTCCGACGCGGTGGATTTGAAGCGGCTCCAGCTCCTTTTGGCAGTGCTGGAAAAGCGCGTGCGTCTGCCGCTCGGCACCTCCGACGTCTATGTGAAGGCGGCGGGGGGAATACGCATCGACGAGCCCGCCGCCGACCTCGGCCTTTGCGTGGCGATGGCGTCGAGCTTCGCGAACCGCCGTCCGAGGGACAAGACGGTGATTTTCGGCGAGGTCGGCCTGTCCGGCGAGGTGCGCGCGGTGGGGCAGGCGGAAACGCGGCTCCGCGAGGCGGCGCGGCTGGGCTTCACTGCCGCCGTGCTGCCGGAGAAAAACGCCCGGGCGCTGAAAGGAACAAAGACGGGCATCAAGCTCCTGCCTGTGGCGACCGTCGGCGACGCGCTGAAATTGGCTCTGCCGAGAGAAGAGGAAAGCGAAAGTGCGGAGAAAAATTGACAAAACCTTTGCTTCATCGTAAAATTTTTATTATGTGAACGAGTTCATGAATGCCCTTGCTGAGGGGTTTTTTCGTCAGGCAAGGAAAAGAACTTGAAGTCGTAGCCGGAGGCTGCGTCGAGAGTCCTTTGACGCAGCATGACGGAAAAAGAACCAGCAAGGTTTAGGGGGGAATATTATGGGCATGAACATGAGCGAGAAGATTTTGGCGCGCCACGCGGGTCTCGATTCCGTGGAAGCGGGGCAGCTCATCACCTGCAAGCTCGATATGGTGCTGGCGAACGATATTACCGCGCCGCCGGCCATTGCGGAGTTTGAAAAAATCGGCGGCAACGTGTTCGACCCGGCGAAGATTGCGCTGGTGCCGGACCATTTCACGCCGAACAAGGATATGAAGACCGCCGACCTGACGAAGACGGTGCGGGATTTCGCCAAGGCGCAGGGCATCGTCCATTATTTCGAGGTCGGCCACGACGCGGGCATCGAGCATGTGATCCTGCCGGAGCAGGGACTTGTCGGGCCGGGCATGCTGACCATCGGCGCGGACTCTCACACCTGCACCTACGGTGCGGTGAACGGCTTTTCCACCGGCGTTGGCACGACAGACCTTGCGGTGGCGCTGGCGACGGGCGAGGCATGGTTCAAGGTGCCGTCGGCCATTCAGGTGGTGCTGCACGGGCAGAAGCCGAAGGATGTGGGCGGCAAGGACGTGATCCTGACGCTGATCGGCATGATCGGCGTGGACGGCGCGCTGTATCAGACGCTGGAGTTCACGGGCGAGGGCGTCGCGTCTCTCGGCATGGACGACCGCTTCACGATTGCGAATATGGCCATCGAGGCGGGGGCGAAGAACGGGATTTTCCCGTTTGACGACAAGACCCGCGTGTATTTGGAGGAGCGCATCAAGGACTACGAGCCGGTGTCTTCCGATGCGGATGCAAAGTACGCGCGCACGGTGGAGATCGACCTTTCCGCATTGCGGCCGGTGGTCGCGTTCCCGCATCTGCCGGGGAACACGAAACGCGTCATGGATATCAAAGAGCCGATTTCAATCCAGCAAGTCGTTTTGGGCTCCTGCACCAACGGTCGTATCGAGGACCTCGCGGCGGCGGCGGAAATTTTCGCGAACCATAAGGTTCATCCCGACGTCCGCTGCATCGTGATTCCCGGAAGCCAGCGCGTCTATTTGGAAGCGATGGCCCGGGGCTATATCCGCACGTTCGTCAAAGCGGGCTGCGCCGTTTCGACGCCGACCTGCGGGCCGTGCATGGGCGGACACATGGGCATCCTGACGAAGGGCGAGCGCTGCGTTTCGACGACGAACCGCAATTTCGTCGGGCGCATGGGTCATATCGAGAGCGAGATTTATTTGGCGGGACCGCAGGTGGCGGCTGCCAGTGCAATCCTCGGGCGTATTGCCGAGCCGAAGGAGGTGGAGTGAATGAAGGCGGAAGGAAAAGTTTGGCGCTACGGCGACAACGTGGACACCGACGTCATCATTCCCGCGCGTTATCTGAACTCCTTTGACCCGAAGGAGCTGGCGTCGCATTGCATGGTGGACATCGACGAGACCTTCGCGAAGGAGGTCAAAGCGGGCGACATCATGGTGGGCGGCAAGAATTTCGGCTGCGGTTCGTCCCGCGAGCACGCGCCGATCGCCATCAAGGCGTCGGGCGTTCCCGTAGTCATTGCGGCAAGCTTCGCGCGCATCTTCTATCGGAACGGCATCAATATCGGGTTGCCGCTTCTCGAGATCGGCGACGACGTGGAGAAAATCAAAGCGAACGACGTACTCCGCGTGGACACGTCGGAAGGCGTTATTGAAGACCTGACGACGGGCGATACATTCAAGGCGCATCCGCTCCCCGGATTTGTGCAGGATATTGCCAAGGCGGGCGGGCTGATTCCGTATATCAAGGCGAAGAAGAAATAAGAGCAAAAAAGTTGCGGTAAGAAGCAGGAGTTTCTTACCGCAACTTTTTTATGTGATTTCTGTCGCGAAAGGTTTTGATATTGGTTTGTCAGACTATTTATCATTGCGAATTAGATTTGGCGGGGCGTTGCCCCTCCAAGCCTCCCTACACAAGGGGAGAGCCCCTTGTGAATCCCCCAGAAAGGCTCTGCGGAGCCGGGATTCCGCGACGTGCGATGATGATAGCTCAGGCGATTATTTATCCCGCGTTAAAGGCTAAAATATCTTAAAGTTTAGCCATATTTGCGGGTTAGGTTTTTCGTAGTGCAGACGTAATCCTGAACTGCCCTCCCCTTGAGGGGAGGGGGGACCGCCGTAGGCGCTGGGTGAGGTGTTTCTATGATTGCGCTTATAACACCTCATCCGTCAGCCTTTGGCTGACACCTTCCCCTCAAGGGGAAGGCAAGGTTTCTTGTGCTACGAAGGCGACAATCTGCAAAATGTTCTCTATACTATACGAGAAAAGATAGAATCGCCGGAATGGTGAAGCAGGGGCCATAGGCGAATGCGTCTTTCCGCTTTTTTTGTCCGGTGAGGAGCAGCCAGAGAGCGGCGAGCCCTCCGAGGAACAGGCCAATGCAGACAATCGTGAGCAGGCGGTCGGGGCCGAGCCAAAGACCGAGGGCGGCGATGAGCT
>JAEERZ010000310.1 GCA_016286075.1 Selenomonadaceae bacterium | reverse complement strand
CGCCCGTCGGCCTTGGCAGTCATATCCAGTGGGACCGCCGTCTCGACGCGCGGCTTGCGGCGGCGATGACGTCCATCCAGGCAATCAAGGGCGTGGAAATCGGCGAGGGATTCGGCTACGCGTCGCTGCCGGGCAGCCTCGCCCACGACGAGATGTTTTACAATGAAAACGGGCGTGTCGTGCGAAAGACGAATCGTGCGGGCGGCATCGAGGGCGGCATGACGAACGGCGAGCCGATTGTCCTTCGCGCGGTCATGAAGCCGATACCGACGCTGATGCAGCCGCTCCATTCCGTCGATATCGCGACAAGACAGGCGGTGCTGGCGTCGAAAGAGCGCAGCGACGTCTGCGCGGTGTCTGCGGCGTCGGTAGTCGGAGAGGCGATGACGGCGCTGGTCGTCGCCGCGGCCGTTACGGAAAAATTCGGCGGCGACGCCATGGGGGACGTTTTGGAAGAAATGCGCGCGTATCAGGCGCGGCTGCAACAGCAAGGATAAAGTGTAATGAAAACGCCGGTTCCCGAGTTTTGGAATCGGCGTGATTTTTTATGTTGGAAACGAATTCCTCAAAAGTTTTCCGAAAATTTTCCATATTTCCCATAGACGGAACGCGGAAAATCCGCTACAATAGATTACATGTAATGCCGCTTCCGTTTTCGGGGTTGCGGCAGGCAATCCAGAAGGGGAGGCAAGTCTATGAATATTCATGAGTACCAGAGCAAGCAGATCCTCAAGGAATTCGGCGTGAAGGTTCCCAACGGGAGCCCGGCGTTCAGCCCCGAGGAGGCGGCGCGATATGCGAAAGACCTCTCGACCGACGTGGTCGTGGTTAAGGCGCAGATTCACGCGGGCGGCCGCGGCAAGGCGGGCGGCGTGAAGCTCGCGCATAATATCGACGAGGTAAAATCCTACGCTTCGGCGCTTCTCGGCAGGATTCTCGTGACCCATCAGACGGGCCCCGAGGGCAAGGAAGTCCATCGCCTCCTGATCGAGGAAGGTTCCGACATCGAGAAGGAATATTACCTTTCCCTGACGGTAGACCGGAAGACGGCCCAGATCGTCATGATGGGCTCCGCCGAGGGCGGCATGGAAATCGAGGAGGTCGCAGCCAAGACCCCCGAAAAGATCTTCAAAGAATATATCGATCCGGGCGTCGGCCTGATGCCCTTCCAGACGAAGCGCATGGCTTACAACATGGGCTTCAAGCAGTCCGTGATCGCGAAGGCGTCGAAAACGATGGAGTGCCTCTATAACGCGTTCGTGGCGAAGGATTGCTCCCTTGCCGAGATCAACCCGCTGGTTGTGACGAAGCAAGGCGAGGTCGTCGCCCTCGACGCGAAGCTGAACTTCGACGACAGCGGCCTCTATCGCCATCCCGACATCGAAGCCCTCCGCGACATCGACGAGGAGGACCCGAAGGAGCGCGCCGCGGCGAAGGCGTCCCTTTCCTATGTCAATCTCGGCGGCGACGTGGCCTGCATGGTCAACGGCGCTGGCCTCGCGATGGCGACGGTGGACATCATCAAGTTCTACGGCGGCGAGCCTGCGAACTTCCTCGACGTCGGCGGCGACTCCACGGTGGATAAGATTGCCGAGGCGTTCCGCATCATGCAGTCCGACGATCAGGTGCACAGCGTTTTCGTCAATATCTTCGGCGGCATCAACAAGTGCGACGTTATCGCGGCGGGCATCGTCGAGGCGGCGAAGGTCGTCGGCCTCCGGGTTCCGGTTATCGCGCGTCTTGACGGCACGAACGTCGAAGAGGGGCGGCGCATTCTTCGGGAAGCGAACGTTCCCGGCGTCCACATGGCGAAGAACATGGTCGAGGGCGCGAAGCTGGCCGTTGAGCTCGCCAAGGAGAAAAAACTCCAGGCGCGCATCAAAGGCTGAATGCGGCGATAGCGGAAAATGCTTAGGAACCCACGAGGTTCCTTTAACATAGAGGAGGCAAACGATATGGGAATTTTTGTTGGAAAAGACAGCCGCGTCGTCGTGCAGGGCATTACCGGCAAGCAGGCGACGTTTCATACGAATATCATGAAGGAATACGGCACGAACGTCGTCGCAGGCGTCTCGCCGGGTAAAGCGGGGGAGGTCGTGCTGGATACGATTCCGGTCTTCAACACGGTTTCGGACGCCGCCCGTGAGACCGGCGCCAACGTCTCGGTCATTTACGTTCCGGCGCGGTTCGCGGCGGATTCCATCATGGAGGCGGCGGACGCGGGTATGGATCTCGTCTGCTGCATCACCGAGCACATTCCCGTGCTCGATATGGTAAAGGTTCGCCATTACCTGAAGACGCGCAAGACGAAGCTTATCGGGCCGAACTGCCCGGGCATCCTGACCGTGGACGAGTGCCGTCTTGGGCTCTTGCCGACGTACATCCATAAGAAAGGCCATGTCGGCGTCATCTCCCGCTCCGGCACCCTGACTTACGAAGTTACCTATCAGCTGACGATGGCGGGTATCGGCCAGACGACCTGCATCGGCCTCGGCGGCG
>JAEERZ010000309.1 GCA_016286075.1 Selenomonadaceae bacterium | reverse complement strand
AATGGCAAAGTACGTGATGGCGTTGGACGCCGGAACGACGAGCAACCGGGCGATTATCTTCGACGAGGAGTCGAGGATCGTCGGCGTCTCGCAGAAGGAGTTCACGCAGCACTTCCCCGAGCCGGGCTGGGTCGAGCACGACGCTGAAGAAATCTGGAGCTCGATGGTCACGGTCATGCGGGAGGCTCTCGAAAAAGCGAATCTGACCGCCGGCAGTCTTTCCGCCATTGGCATTACGAACCAGCGCGAGACGACGGTGGTTTGGGACAAGAATACCGGGCGCCCCGTTTACAACGCGATTGTCTGGCAGTCGCGGCAGACGGCGGACATCTGCGAGGATTTGAAGCGTCAGGGGCTTTCCGACGAGTTCCACCACAAGACGGGCCTCGTGATCGACGCATATTTCTCCGGCACGAAGGTCAAATGGATCTTGGACAATGTGGACGGCGCGCGGGCGGCGGCAGAGAAGGGGGATCTTCTCTTCGGCACCATCGATTGCTGGCTGATTTGGAAGCTGACGGGCGGCAGGGTTCATGTGACGGATTATTCGAACGCGTCCCGTACGCTGATGTATAATATTTATGAATTGAAATGGGACGAGGATTTGCTGCGCTATCTGACCGTTCCCGCGTCGATGCTGCCGGAGGTTCGCGCGTCCAGCGAGGTTTACGGCGAGACCGACCCGAAGGTCATCGGCGGGCCGGTTCCCATCGCGGGCGCGGCGGGCGACCAGCAGGCGGCGCTTTTCGGGCAGAACTGCTTCAAGCCGGGCATGGCGAAAAATACTTACGGCACGGGCTGCTTCATGCTGATGAACACCGGCACGAAAATCCATGAGTCGAAAAACGGACTCGTGACGACCATCGCATGGGGCGCGGACGGCAAAGTCGAGTACGCGCTGGAGGGCTCGATTTTCGTTGCGGGTTCCGCCATCCAATGGCTGCGGGACGGCCTGCGGGTCATCGACGCTGCGCCGGATTCCGAGTGGGTGGCGAAACGCGTGCCGGACGCGGGCGGCGTCTATATGGTTCCGGCCTTCGTCGGCCTTGGCGCGCCATACTGGGATATGAACGCGCGCGGCATGATTATCGGCCTGACCCGCGGCACTACGAAGGGGCATATCGTTCGCGCGACGTTGGATTCGATGGCGTACCAGACCCGTGACGTGCTTTCGGCCATGGAAGCCGATTCCGGCATCCGTCTCGCTTCGCTGAAAGTGGACGGCGGCGCGGTGGCGAACAATATGCTGATGCAGTTCCAGGCGGATATTTTGGGCGTTCCCGTCGAGCGTCCGCAGTGCATCGAGACGACGGCGATGGGCGCCGCGTATCTCGCGGGTCTTGCGACGGGCGTCTGGTCGTCGAAGAAGGAATTGAAGAAGAGCTGGAAGCTCGATTTGCGTTTCGATCCGAAGATGGCGAAGGACGAGGCGGACACGCTTTACAAAGGCTGGCGGAAGGCGGTCAAACACGCGATGCATTGGCTGGATGAAGAATAAGCGGTCAGTGTTGCAAATTTTTGAAGTAGGAAAATAGGAAAGTAAGAAAGTAGGAAAGTTGGAAAATCCTACTTCAAAAATTTGCCTTCGATCAAATTGTAAAGGAGAAAATAATATGGATAATTTGCTTGGCGAGTTTATGGGGACGCTGGTGCTGATCGTATTCGGCTGCGGCGTGAACGCGAACATGGCTTTGAAGAAGACCTGCGGAAACGGAGGCGGCTGGATTTGTACGACGACGGGCTGGGCCTTTGCGGTGCTGCTCGGCGTCTATACTTCGGTGGCGCTCGGCGCGCCGCAGGGCGACCTCAATCCTTCCGTCACGCTGGCGAAAACGTTGGCGGGCGTTTACACGCTGCCGCAGTGCATTGCCACGTCGCTCATCCAGATCGCGGGCGGCGTCGTAGGCGGCATTATCGTTTGGCTCGCGTATCTGCCGCATTGGGCGGAGACCGAGGACGGCCCGACGAAGCGCGGCGTTTTCTGCACGGCTCCGGCGGTCCGCAATATCCCGGCGAATTTCATCGCCGAGGCGATTGCCACGTTCTTCTTGATGTTCGTCATCTGGATGATTTTCGCGAAACCGAACGGCCCGCTGCCCGCCGGATTCGGCCCGTATCTCGTCGCGATGCTGATCTGGGCGCTGGGCCTGTCCCTTGGCGGCCCGACCGGCTATGCGATGAACGCGGCCCGCGACCTCGGCCCGCGCATCGCGCACTTGCTCGTGCCGATTCCGAACAAGGCCGATTCCGATTGGGGCTACGCCTGGGTACCCGTCGTCGCTCCGCTTTGCGGCGGCATGGTCGCGTATTTCGTCGCGCATATCTTTGGGATTGTGTAATATAATAAGGAAAGAAAATAAAACTGCCGTGCGCGGAAGATGCGCACGGCAGTTTTTCATGGATAAGCAAATATGTCAAGTT
Organism: Selenomonadaceae bacterium; assembly: GCA_016286075.1. Taxonomy (GTDB): domain Bacteria; phylum Bacillota; class Negativicutes; order Selenomonadales; family Selenomonadaceae; genus RUG12372. The sequence goes on along the minus strand of JAEERZ010000309.1, from coordinate 89 downwards.
GTGTGTCTTTCTGTCGAGGGATTTTTTCGGCTGTTTAGGAAAATGACTTGAAGTCGCAGCCGGAGGCTGCGTCGAGAGGCATTTGAAAC
>JAEERZ010000033.1 GCA_016286075.1 Selenomonadaceae bacterium | reverse complement strand
GGAACGAAACATCGCGCAGGCGATGGCGACGGATTCTTCCCCGCTCATGCGGACGATCCCGATGCCGCCCGCTCCCGGAGGCGTAGAGATTGCGCTGATGGTATCCTCCTGGCGCATGACGCTCCCTCCTTTGTGCTATTCATAAAAAAGCCGCCGCTAAGACCGCGACGGCTTTCTGTCCCTTCCTTATTCCTCTGCAGCCGCCCGCCGTTCGCGGTAGCCGCCGCGCCGTTCCCGGCTCGGCTCGATGACGACCTTGCGGTACGGCTCCTCTCCGGAGCTGAAAGTCGTTACCCGGCGATTATTCTGAAGCGCCATGTGAATCACTTTCCGCTCGTGCCGGTTCATCGGCTCCAGCATGATCCGCTGCCGTGTGCGGGAAGCTTTTTCAGCAAGGCGCGCCGCCAAGCGGCGAAGCGTCTCTTCCCGGCGGTCGCGGTAATGTTCCACGTCCAGCACGATATGGACCCGCTTTTCCGACAGGCCGTGATTGGCCGCCAGATTCGTCAGATACTGGAGGGAATCCAGCGTCTGCCCGTGCTTCCCGATCAGGATGCCGAGACTTTCCCCGGTCAGGTTCAGCACATACGCTTCCTTGCCGCGCACCTTCTCGATCGAAACCTCAAGATGCATCGACTCGAATATCTGCTGCAGGAACTTTTCCGCTTTTTCCAGAGGAATCACGCAGTCTTCCTCTGCGGGCAACGGCATGCGGGGACGCTCTTCCCGTTCCCCGTCCTTCTTTTCGGCGGCAGTCCCGTCGGTCTGCTTCGCCAGCTCGCCCACCGTCACGGAAGTCTCGATGACCTCTGGCATACCTTCCTGCTTCGGCTCCTCTTCGAGGCCCGTCCTGATAGTCGCGCGAACTTTCGCGTCGTGAGCTCCGATCAGTCCCAGGAATCCTTTGGACGCCTCCTCGACGATCTCGATAACGGCTTCCTCCTCGCGGACGCCGAGCTCCTTCAGCGCCGCTTCCTTAGCTTCGTCTACGGTCTTTCCCGTTTTTTCCACAAATAAAGCCATACGGCTGCCTCCTACTTTCCTTTCTTCTTGCCCTTCCCATTGTCTTTCTTATCGTCTTTTTCCTTGTTCGAGGGCTTTTTGCTTTCGTCCTTCTTTTCCTCGCGGAACATCCACCACTGCTGGAGCCCCTGCACGAAATTCATGGTGATCCAGTACAGCACGAGGCCCGCCGCGAAATTCCAGCTAATCCAGCCGATGAAGAGCGGCATCATATACGCCATCATCTTCGCCTGTCCGCCGCCCTCCGAAGGCGTCGTCTGAATCGACACCACATAGGTCGTCAGCGCGGACACGATTGGAAGAATGTGCAGCGGATCCGCCTCCGAAAGAGAGGCGATCCAGAAGAATGAAGGATCTCCTTCGTACGTCATATCCCGGAGCGCATAATAAATCGCCATCAGGATCGGCATCTGCACCAAGAGCGGCAGACACCCGGCCAGCGGATTGACGCCGGCGCTCTCGTAAAGCTTCGCCATTTCCTGCTGGAGCAGCTGCGGATTGTTCTTATACTGATCCTGCAGCTTCTTCATCTTCGGCTGCAGCTCCTGCAAACCCTTCATGGATTTGATCTGCTTCGCCGTCAACGGATAGAGCACCATCTTGATGATAATCGTCAAAAGGATAATGGCGACTCCGTAATTCGGAAATCCCAAGCCGGACAAAAATTCATAGAGAACGTTGAGTCCCGTCTGAAACAAATGAACGAAAGGGTTCAGCAAAGAACCGAAAAAATCCAATGTATCACATCCTACTAAACGAAAAAATCTCTCTTCCAAAAATGCCCGGCTGACCCGGGCATCTTGAATGCAGTGAATCGGCCGATTTACGGCCTTCTCTTACGGCACGGGGTCGTATCCGCTCCCCGCGAACGGGTGGCAGCGGAAAATTCTTTTCACGGCCAGACGGCCGCCCTTCCATGCTCCGTATTTCTCCACCGCCGTCATCGCATATTCCGAGCAGGTCGGAACATAGCGGCAGCAGGGAAGATATAAAGGAGAAATGAAGGCGCGATAAAAACGTATCAAAAAAAGAAACAGATTCTTCGCCATTTTTTACGTTTCCCCATGACCCGATCTTTTTAGAACGCCGGCCCGCCCGGCCAATTTCAGGAAGGCCCGTTCTATTTCCGTCGTCTTGACGCCGACGGCAGACTTTCTCGCGACGAGGAGATAATAAAACCCCTCGGCGAGCTGCGTCTGATGAAGCCGGTAACTTTCGCGCATCATCCGTTTCAGGCGGTTGCGCGTGACAGCGTTTCCCAGCTTCTTTCCCGCGGCGAAGCCGACTTTCTTTTCCGGCCCGATTGCCGGAAAAACGTAAAGGACCAAATAACGATCCGCCCACGAACGTCCGTGGAGGTAAACCTCCTGAAACATCCGCTTGCTTCGCAGGATCCTTCGCTTTGGCAGTTTCAGCATAAACGTCGGAACCTCATTGGAAAATTCTTACGCAGAAATCTTCTTTCTGCCCTTCTGACGGCGCTTCTTCAATACGAGACGGCCGCCCTTCGTCTTCATGCGAGTACGAAAACCGTGCGTGACTTTGCGATAGTGCTTGTTCGGCTGATAGGTACGCTTCAATGTTGCTCCTCCTCTCCGTTTTCTTTTATATGTTCCGTGAAATGCCGCCCCTTTCGCGGAGGTCGGTCACGAAATCGCTTTATAGATTATAGACTACGGGCTTAACGGTGTCAATTTAATTTTCCTCCAAAAAATGTTGATTCATTTCCTGTCGTCTGATAAAATATCTCCTGAACAAAAAATCAGATTTCCTTTTAAAGTTATCCACATTTGTTGACAACTTTGTGGATAACGGATTTTTTTGACCTATTTTTGGCAGGTGTAATGCTTCATGGAACAAAAAGAAATGCAAGCCGTATGGGGAGAAATGCTCGACAAGCTCCTTGACACCACGACGGAATCCGAGCACCAGCGCTGGCTCCTTCCCATGACTCCTCTCTCTCTGACGGAAACGACCCTCACGCTGGGGACCAACAATGAATTTTCCCGAAGCTATATAAAGGATCATTACATTCCTTTTCTCAACGACGCGGCAAAAGCCGTGACCGGAAAAGCGATAGAGATACAGATCGAGACGCTGCAGAACGAATCGGGAGAAGAAGAATCTCCGGCTGCCGCGCCGGAATCTTCAACGAAAGAGAAGGAAGAATCCCTTCATTCTTCCCAGCCTTCTCTCTTTTCCTCGGAACAGGCGGCTTCTCCTTCCTATTCGGAAATATCGCATTTCACGCCTGTCTCTCCTGGGGATAACTCTTCCCTGAAAGAAAAATACACCTTCGAGAATTTCGTCATGGGCCCTTCGAATCGTTTCGCCCATGCGGCGGCTCTCGCCGTGGTCAAATCCCCGGGAAAAGTTTATAATCCCCTGTTCCTGTATGGCGGCGTGGGCCTCGGAAAGACGCATCTGATGCACGCCATCGGAAACGAGATCCTCAAGAATAATCCCGATATGCGCGTTCTCTATATCTCCAGCGAAAGATTCCTGAACGATTTCATCGCGTCGATCCGGGAAGGCAAGCCGAGGGAATTCCAGAACAAATACCGGAATATCGACGTGCTTCTCGTCGACGATATCCAATTCTTATATACGAAGGAAAGAACGCAGGAAGAATTTTTCCACACCTTCAATTCCCTGTACGACGCCGACAAGGCCATCATCCTTTCCGCGGACCGTCATCCCCGGGACATCAAGAGCCTGGAGGATCGTCTTCGTTCGCGCTTCGAATGGGGACTCATCACCGACATCCAGGCGCCGGATCTCGAGACGCGTATCGCCATCCTTCAGAAGAAAGCGCTGTCGGACAATCTGGAAATTCCCGACGACGTACTCTATTTCATTGCCAGCCGCGTCGACAGCAACATCCGCGAGCTGGAAGGCGCGCTGACCCGCGTAAAAGCGCAGTCATCTATCGATCATCAGAGCATCACCGTCGACTTGGCCAGCCGCGCCATGAGCGGCAGCTATCCGACAGACCCAAAACAAGAAATCACGCTGGAACTGATCCAGGACGTTACCGCTTCCTATTTCAATATCTCCACGGAAGACCTGCTCTCCAAGAAGAGAAGCCAGGACGTGGCTTTCCCCCGGCAGGTGGCCATGTATCTCTGCCGCACGCTGACGGATACTTCCACCACGAAAGTCGGAAATTACTTCGGCGGAAAAGACCATACCACCGTCCTGCACGCCTGCGAGAAAATCGCTAAGAAGCGGGAAGACGACTCTCATTTCAACCAAAAACTCAGCGAGCTGATCGACCGGATTCGCCACATTTGATTATTTATAATGGATAATAAATTTGTGGAAGACCCGGTCGACAAGATGTAAAAAGAATGTGGAAAACATTCTTTTTTGTCTTTTATTGTGAAAGATGTGTATAGATTTCCCCTTCTTTCGACAACCTTACCCACACGACTCGAAGCAGACGTCAGAAAGGCTCCGGCCCATTTTCCACATTTTCACAATCCCTATTACTACGTCTACTAAATATTTATAATATATTACTCTTAATAAAACGGAGGTGCATAACCTTGAAATTTTCCTGCATGAAATCGGAACTTGCGCAAGCCATACAGATTGCCGGGAGATCCATAGCAAGCAAACCTCAGACGCCCATCATGTCCGGCATCTTCATGTACGCTCATGACGATATTTTAGAGATACAAGCCACGGATTACGAGATCGGAGTCATGCTCCATATCCCTGCGGAAATAGAAGCTCCTGGCCAGGCCGTCGTTTCTGGACGTTACCTGCAGGAAGTGGTTCGCACGCTGCCGGAAGAAGAAGTCTCTATCGCGTACGAAAAATCGACGAATATCTGCACCATCGCTTCCGGTCGCTCCAATTTCAACCTGCTCAGCATGAAATCGGAGGATTATCCTCAAATCAGGCGAATAAAGGAAGGAAAGACTTTCAAGGTTTCCAGCGCCGTGTTGGGCGAACTGATTCGCCGCACTATCTTCGCCTGCGCCACGAACGAGACGAGACCGGTCTTTACGGGAGCCTTGCTGGAAGTAGAGGGAAATAACCTCAGCATGGCGGCCACCGACGTCCATCGTCTGGCTCTGAATAAGGAAAGTATTGAAGAGGAACAGAAGGGCAAAGAATCCTATATCGTACCGAAACGGGTATTGGAAGAAGTGCGCCACGTCTTCGGCGGGGAAGTACCGGAAGACGTGACGGTGAAATGCACGCGCAGCGAGATGAGCTTCGAGACGGAAAAGGTGTATCTGACTTCCCGTCTCATCGACGGGCAATTCCCGGATTATCGCCGCGTCATCCCCTCGGAATTCGGTACGCGGGTGACGCTGAAGCATTCCGAATTCTTCGCCGCCGTTTCCCGCGTGGGATTGATTGCCCGCGCTTCGGATTACAACATCATCAAGCTGATCTTTAACATGGGACAGGTGCATATATCCTCCGACAATCCTATCGTCGGCAAGGCCGAGGAAACGGTGCCGGCCGTCATCGACGGAGAGGACATCAAGATCGCCCTGAACGCTTCGTATCTGATCGACGTATTGAAGATCCTGAACGGCGAGAATATCGTCATCTCTTTGAACGGCACTTTGAAGCCAGCAGCCGTCCGCGATCCGGAAAAAGAAGATTTCATCTATATCATCACGCCGGTTCAGACGAGAACCTGAACAGGGGAGAAGCATGGAAAAAATTGTCATCCAAACGGATACGATCCAGCTCGACCAGCTCTTGAAGCTGGCCGGGGTCGTTCCCACGGGAGGAGCCGTAAAGCAGCTTTTGCTGGAAAACAGGATCTTGATCAACGGCGTTCCCGAAACGGCTCGGCGGAAAAAGATTTCGCCGGGCGACGTGGTGACGCTGAAATGGGATGACGAAGAAGAGGAATATCAAGCGGTCCGCGAGGAATAAACCATGAAAATCCGTCGCGTCGTCATGAAGAATTACAGGAACTATACGGAAGAAACGGTGGATTTCGAGCCGGGCTCCAATATTTTTATCGGTCCGAACGCCCAAGGGAAGACGAACATCCTGGAGGCCGTCTATTACGCGGCTCTCGGCAGATCCCACCGCACTTCCTCGGACGCGGAACTCATCCGCTGGGACGAAGGGGAAGCGAAACTTTCCGTGGATTTCATGCGCCGCGAAGTGGAAAATAAGCTGGAATTCATGTTCTCCCGTGATAAAGGGCGTCAGATGCGGCAAAACGGCGCTCCCATCCGCATGAAGGATTTGATCGGCTCCGTAAACGCAGTCCTCTTTTCGCCGGAGGATCTTTTTTTGATTAAAGGCGCTCCTTCCGGCAGGCGGCGGTTCCTGGACATGGAGATATCCCAGGTCGACCCCGCGTATTTTCATGATCTGGCGGTTTACACGAAGATCCTGAATCACAGAAATTCTCTTCTCAAGAGAATCAGGGACGGGCAGGCCTCGGAAGACGAAATTCCCCTTTGGGACGCGCAGCTCGTTCCAAAAGCGGTTTCCGTCGTGAAGAAGAGGATCGAAGCCGTCCGTAAAATGAGCCTTTTGGCCGCCGAGACGCAAAGCGAGATCTCCGGGGGAAAGGAAAAACTTCTCCTTCGATATGAGATTAGCGGCGGGGACGCCGATATGGCCGAAAACATGACAAGCGGGCTTTTTTCATGGTATAATGAGAAGCTGATTGATTCCGTGAAATCGGATATAGCAAGAGGCGCGACGCGCTTCGGTCCGCATCGGGACGATATGGCTTTTTTCGTCAACGATGTGGATTTAAGAGCCTACGGTTCCCAAGGACAGCAGCGAACCGGGGTCTTGGCCCTGAAGCTGGCGGAGCTGGCTTTCTTCCGGGAGGAAACGGGAGAATATCCGGTATTGCTCTTGGACGACGTCATGAGCGAGCTGGACAGGGAAAGAAGGGAAAAACTTCTCTCTTTCATCAGGGGAGAAGAATTGCAGGCTTTGATCACGGCCACGGACGAGGCTTACTTTCCGTCCGACAGCTTCGGTACGGTCTTTCATGTAAAAAACGGGACGGTGACCGCCGGATGAAAAGGGGATACAAAGTCAAAAGAGAAGCCCGCTCCAAGCAGACGGAGCCTTTGACGGAGGTATTGCCCCGGCTCTTGTCTTCCATGGGGAAGGACAAGGAAAAGACTTATCGTTACCAGCTTCTCCTTTGTCATTGGGAAGACGTGGTGGGCGCCACGGTGGCGGCTCACGTCAGACCGGTCCGCATGGATTTCAGGAAGCTGTTTCTGGCGGCGGACGCGCCGGTCTGGGCCAACGAGCTTCGCTATATGGAACGGCAGATCGTAGACAAGATCAACGCCTTTGTCTGCGACGAGCTGGTGACCTCCATCGTGTTCTGCGCGCCCCGTTCCGAATACTTCAAGTCTTCGCAGGCTGAGAAATCAGCCTCTTCTCCCGAAGAAGTCATTGTTCCGATTCGGGAGGATATAGAAAAAGCGGAATCCGCCGTATCCGGCGTCCAGGATGAAGAGCTCCGCCGGGTCGCCGCCCGTGCGCTGGCGCAGAATTTGGCCCTTCGGAGAAGCAGGATCCAGGATAAATGGCGTCCTTGCCCCTCCTGCGGCAAACTCATTTCGCCGGAGGAAAAACTCTGCTCCTTCTGCAGGAGGGAAAAGAAGGAAAAGGAACTTTCCGCCCTTCGCAGTCTCCTCATGAAAGAGCCGTGGCTTCGGATTCACGAAGCGAAAGAGATTATCGGCTGTCCCGTCGAGACGGTCATGGAGGCGAGAGCTTCTCTTTTGCGAAATTTGGTCTCCAAAGTGAGAAAGGGAGACGAGACGGGAAAAGACGCCAGAATGCTCGTCATGCTCTTCGCTTCGGTAAAGCCGGAAGCCTTGACGGAAGAGATGATGAAAAAATATTTGGACAGACTCCGTTTTGACCTGATTTCCGACGAAGATTCCGAGAAGCGGGAAATCAATCGCAAGCGCAGGATTTTCAAAAGGGAGGCGTAATCGTGTTTCTTCATATCGGCGGCGATTATTCGGTCCGCGTCGGGGAAGTCATCTCCATTTACGATTACGAAGCCATGAAGAAATCGGAACCCGGACGGGCGTTTTTGAAGAAACGGGAAAAAACGCTGCGGGATATTTCCGACGGACGGCCGAAATCCGCCGTCGTGACCGACAGGAATATATATCTTTCGGCGCTTTCCCCCGGCACCTTGAAGAAAAGGGCGGGGGAGAAGCTGCAGGATTTTTTGTTAGATAGTTTATAAGCTCCTTTGGAACGGAGGTTCATTATGAAGGAAGAAGAAATCAAGATCGAAGAAGAAGAAAAGCAGGCGCCGGAGAATTTGGAGGACGCCGATCTGGATACGACGGGCATCACCATCAATTCCGACGTGGTCGATCCCGAAGTCTCTCAGGTGGCCGGTCCTTACGACGCAAACCAGATTCAGGTCTTGGAAGGACTGGAAGCTGTTCGTATGCGGCCCGGCATGTATATCGGCAGCACTTCCGAACGCGGTCTTCACCATCTTGTGTATGAAGTTGTGGATAACTCCATCGACGAAGCGCTGGCGGGCTACTGCAATCATGTGGAAGTCACAATCCACAAGGATAACAGCATCACAGTTGTGGATAACGGCCGGGGCATTCCTGTGGATATGCACGAAAGCGGAAAACCCGCCGTCGAAGTCGTCCTGACCGTTCTGCACGCCGGCGGAAAATTCGGCGACGGCGGCTACAAGGTTTCCGGCGGTCTGCACGGCGTCGGCGTTTCCGTCGTCAACGCCCTTTCCACCTCTATGGAAGTCGAAGTCATGCGCGACGGCAGCCGTTATGAAATCGAATTCTCCCGGGGCGAGGTCACGAAGCCGCTGACGAAGATCGGCGACGCCGACAGCACCGGCACGAAGGTTCATTTTATTCCCGACGATACGATCTTCACCGAGACCGTTTACAAGTACGAGATACTGCGTCACCGTCTGCGGGAACTGGCTTTCCTGAATCCCAGCATCACCATCGTGCTGACCGACGAGCGGGGAGAGGAGCAGAAAAGCGAGACTTTCCATTTTGACGGCGGCATCAAATCCTTCGTCGAGCACTTGGGCAGCAAGAAGGAAAAAATCAATCCCGACGTCATCTATTTCAACGGCACGAAGGACGACATCATCGTCGAGATCGCCCTGCAGTACAACGAAAGCTATCAGGAAACGATTTACAGCTTCGTTAATAATATCAACACCGAGGAAGGCGGCACGCACATGGCGGGCCTGAAGCTGGCCCTGACCCGCTCCGCCAACGACTACGCGCGCAAGCTGAACGTGCTGAAGGAAAAGGACGAGAACCTCACCGGCGAGGATATCCGCGAAGGCCTCGTCTGCGTCATCAGCCTGAAAGTGCCCGATCCGCAGTTCGAGGGCCAGACCAAAACGAAACTCGGAAATTCCGAGGCCCGGGGCATCGTGGATTCCATCGTCACCGAAGGACTCAACGAATATTTCGAGGAAAATCCGGCAATCACGAAACGGATTTTGGAAAAATCCGTCCTCGCTGCCCGCGCCCGCGTCGCCGCCCGCAAGGCACGCGAGCTGACGCGGCGCAAGAACGCGCTGGAGCTGAACCTCGGCCTGCCCGGAAAGCTGGCCGACTGCTCGGTGAAAGACCCGGAGCAGGCGGAAATCTACCTCGTCGAGGGCGACAGCGCCGGCGGCTCCGCCAAGCAGGGCCGCGACCGCCGTTTCCAGGCCATCCTTCCGCTGCGCGGCAAGATCTTGAACGTCGAAAAAGCGCGGCTCGACAAGATTTTCGCCAACGCCGAGATACGCACCATGATTACCGCCTTCGGCAGCGGCATCTCCGAGGACTTCGATCTCGCGAAGAGCCGCTACGGCAAGATCATCATCATGACGGATGCCGACGTGGACGGCGCGCATATCCGCACGCTGCTCCTGACGTTCTTCTACCGCTATATGCGCCCGCTGATCGAGCACGGCCGCGTCTATATCGCCCAGCCGCCCCTCTATCAGATTCGGAAGGGACAGAAGCACTGGTACACCTTCAGCGACGAGGAACTGGCGGAAAAGCTGAACGAGATCGGCCGCGACAATATCAACGTCCAGCGGTACAAGGGTCTTGGCGAGATGAATCCCGAGCAGCTTTGGGAGACCACCATGGACCCGGAGACGCGCACCATGCTCCGCGTGGATTTGGAGGACGCCGAGGAAGCCGACGAGCTCTTCACCATCCTGATGGGCGAGAAAGTCGAGCCGAGACGGCAGTTCATCGAAGAGAACGCAAAGAAAGTGCGGAACCTCGATATATAAACAGACAGAAAAAAACCGTTGCCTGTCGGCAGCGGTTTTTTGTTGGTTTCGCTGAAATATCGTTATGAGATTGACGTCGGTTATTGTTTTTCCAGCAGCAGTTTCGTGAATACGTTGCGGCTGATGACGCCCACGAGCTTATCGTTTTCCGTGACGAAGACGCGCTTGATCTGTTTGTTGAACATGATATTTCCCGCTTCTTCCAAGCTGGCCGAGACGTCGACGGTCAGGGCGGGCGACGTCATGATTTCCCCGGCGGTCTTGCCCATGTATTTTCTGAGGTCGTCTACGTATTTTTGTACGCCTTCCTGGCTCTTTCCCCAAAGCATCGTCCAAATGCTCGGTTCGTTCGGCTCGATCTGTTTCCGCATCAGGTCAAGCTCGCTCACGACGCCCAGCACTTTTCCCTCGCCGTTTACCACGGGAAGCCCCGAAATACTATTTTCCAGCATGATTTTGGCGACTTCCTTGACCGGGGTGGTCTCCGTGACCGATACAATCTTTGTGTTCATTACTTCTTTTGCCAGCATATCGCTTACCTCCTAAGTAGATTCGTTTGCCCGTTATTTGACGTCGCGGGTTACGTTGTTGCCGTAAATCGTCTTGAAATCGTCCCGCATGGAGACGGAAATCCAGCCGTATTTCTCGCAGTCGGCGCGCATTTTGTCCGCCTTTTCCATACAGCCCAGCTCGCGCTCCAGATCGTCGCAGAGCAGGGCGAAGGACAACGCCTTGTATTTATTGTTTATGATCGTGTAGTTGAGCATGCTGGAGTCGCCGGAGCTGTTGCCGAAGGCGAGGACCGGCTGCTTGCCGATTTCCCGGACGATGTTGGCGACTTTGTTCATTTTCACGTCTTTCAACGTGAATTCGCCCCGGAGGACTACGTCGTCTTCCGTGAACATGTATTCCAGCCCGTCGGCGCCGTCCTGATGAGAAGCAACGTGGGTGATGTCCGTGCCGATGATGTTGTCCTTGTCTATGGGCAGTATGCCGTCCGTCAGGATGCGGAGCGCCTGCCGGTCCGTGCCGGATACGATGAAGCATTTGAAGCGGTTTGCGTTGAGATAGGAAACGACTTCTACCATCGGCAGATAAAAGGCGTCGCCGCGTTTGAGGTTTTTCAGGCCTTCCGCCGGCGTCTGCATGAATTTCCGCACGAACCGTTCATACTCGGTCAGCGTCATGCCGGAAAAGACCGACTCTTGGGACTGCGCTTGGCGCAAATCCATATCCTTCGGCATTTTCCTTGTCCTGTTGGGCTTCGGGTTCGGGATGCCGACTTCCTCGATGGTTTGTTTGACTTCCTCGGCATACGCCCGGTCCGCCGGGGCGGGCGTGTAGCTCGAATCGTTCAGCGCGCGCTCCAGATACATCATCCACTCGAAGTAGCAGGGCGTCGTTTCGCAGACCAGCGTGCCGTCGAGGTCGAAGACCGCGATGCGGTCCTCAACGGGGATATAATGAGCGCTTGCCGGATCGGTGACGTCTGCCACGTAGCGCGTCAACGTGCGGAACGAAAAGGCGTCTTCGTTCCAATATTTGAAATCGCTGCCGTTCCTGCTGACGGAGATTTTCGCCAGTTCCGCCCGCGTCGCCGCTTCCGCGCTTGGCGTTCCCGCCATGAAACCGAACCCCAATGCCGCCGCCAGTATGGCGGCGCAAAGCCTGTTGCCTTTCATCATCGCATCGCTCCTTCTCCTGATTGCCATAATTATATATGTATTATACTACATTTCCGTTTCGTTTGTCCCTCCCGAAAGAGAATTTATAAACATGGCGCGGGATGATTTATGATATAATGAACTATACGGCAATATGATGCGTATTAAGGAAGCGATTTGAATGTTAAAAATCATGAAAATTTTTGCCGCCGTCCTTTTGCTTCTGCTGGCGGCAATATATCCGGCATACGCCGAAAGTTCTGCTCCCGTTCGGATCGGTTATTTCGAGAACGGGACGTTTCAGGAAGGAGCCAAGCCGGGCGCTGTGCGGCGGGGCTATGCCTATGAATATTACCGCAAGATCTCCGAATATACGGGCTGGCAGTATGAATACGTCTACGGCGGTTTTTCCGACCTCTACCAAATGCTGGTGGACGGCCAGATCGACCTTTTGGCGGGACTCGCGAAGACGGAGGAGCGACTCGGGATCATCGGGTATCCGGAGTTTCCCATGGGCAGCGAAACTTACAACATGATAAAGCACAGCGAGGACGACAGGATCACCATGGATTATTCCACGCTGAACGGGATGCGGATCGGCGTGCTGGACAGCGCCATGGTGCAGGTGCTGCGAAAGTTCCTCGACGAGCACTCCATCAACGCGGAGGTCGTCACCTTTCCCGACCACAAGAGCCTGATCCTTGCTTTTGCATGGCACCGGGTCGACACCATGGTGGCGGAGAGCGACGGCAGCTCTGAGCGGGAGGACACGGCGCTGCTTTACGCTTTCGGCGCGTCGGATTATTACCTTTGCG